>JAPLUM010000355.1 GCA_026397605.1 Verrucomicrobiota bacterium
GCGGAGCGCTATCAGAATGTGTTAGGCATTCTCAATGAGCTAGGGAAAGCCAACAATGAACTGACTGCCATCCCCGAAATCCACGACATCGGTGACGGCAAAAAGGCTGAGGTCAAAGTCGTCTATGTGGGCCTTGGCCAAGGTTATTTTGTCAACTCCAGTGGCACGATCGGCGGCCTTGGACTGCCCAGCGATCAAGGCTGGGTTTGGAAGACCGATGCGACCATCGCCCCGAAAATGCGTGAAGTCGTCGAAGTCATGAAAAAGGCAATCGCCCCTAAACTGGTCGAGCTGCCTGCTGAGATCCGCTGATGCCAACCTGTAACGCCTCGAAACATATGAGACCTATCGTAACCACCCTTTTAATCCTATCCGTCAGCTTGGCCAGTGCCAGCGCGGCTGGATTTTCGGCAGCCAAAGCCTCGGCTCAGGCTGACTATGATCGCAGCAAGGAAGACCTGTCCAAGGTACAAGCTGAGATCGGCAAAGAAAAGGAGCCGCTGAACCGTGAGCTGGCTCAGCTGGAAGATAAACTGCGTCAGCTCCAGGATCAGTATGCACCACTCACTCGTGAGGTGGATACGGCTGAACTGAACTTTTCCAATTTGAAAAGCCAGGTGAAATTGGCTGGTGAGGAGAATCTCTATCTCACCAATATTCTGGATGAGTACACGAAGGGCTTTGAATCCAAAGTTCATGCCAGTGAGATGCAGCTTTACAAGCCGACTCTGGATAAAGCTAAGATGGCGTCAGAGAATGAAAAGACACCCTTAAAGGAGCGCTTCTTGACCCAAGTGGATCTGCTCCGTGCAGCCATCAAGCGTTTGGATGAAATCATTGGTGGCACACGATTCTCTGGTAAGGCTGTCGATAGCCAAGGCCTGGTGATGGACGGCACCTTTGCGGTGATCGGCCCGATGGCTTTCTTTTCCACCAAGGGTGGCATCGGCGCGGGTGTGGCCATGCCACAAGTTGGCTCGCCGATGCCAATCATTCGTAGCATTACTCCAGAGATCAATGCCTCGATTGCCTCCCTGATCGAGTCCGGCAAAGGCATGTTGCCTTTGGATGGCACTCTGGGTGGTGCCATCAGTGAATTTGTCACCAAGCACAGCTTGTTAGACACTTACAAGCACGGCGGTCCGATCATGCATCCGTTGTTACTGACGAGTATCCTTGTTTTCGGAACAGCCATGGAGCGTATTTGGTTCATCTTGCGTGAGAAGAAACGTCGCAAGCCGAAAGACGTGCTGCAATTGCTCGACGCTGTGGAAGCTGGCAAGTATGATCAAGCCATCGCATCAGGTTCTAAATCCAACGACTACGTGGCACGCGCTTTGGCCCATGCTTTGGAGCATGTCGAAACCAATATCTCTGATGCGCTGGGTCTGTCTGCTTCACTTGAAATCAAACGCTTCAAACGTGGCTTTTTCATTCTGGATACCGGTATGACCATCGCTCCGCTCCTCGGACTGTTGGGAACGGTGACAGGAATGATGGCGTCCTTTGCTTCTATCGGAGCAGACATGGGCGCACCATCTGCTATCACCGGTGGTATTGCTGAAGCCCTGATCGCTACCGCCTTCGGTCTCGTTATCGCCATGACGGGTCTGATTCCTTTCAACTACCTCAACAACATGGTGGAAGATGCGGAGCACGAGCTTGAGATCGCCGCTTCGAAGCTGGAGCTGATCATTGAGAAAAATAAGAAGGTGGAAGAAGATCTGCGTCACCGCCATCGCGTGATGCTGGCCGCAGAAGATAATCAGAAGGCCTCTGGCGGGTCGTCTTCAGTGCTGGGACAAAACCCTGTAACTGCCTAATCCATGAAGTTTAAAAAACGTGCCAAGAAACACGCCAAGATCGAGGTTATTCCTCTGATTGACGTGGTGTTCTTCCTGCTGGCCACTTTCGTCATGGTGTCTCTTTCCATGACCAAGAATGAGGGCATCACAGTGAATGTGCCATCTGCTTCCACAGCCTCGCCAAAGGAAAGCAAAAATGAAACCCTGACACTCAGCGTGGCTCAGCAGGGAGAGATCTTTTTTAACAAAGAGAAGATCAACTTTGCCCAGTTGCCCATTCGTTTGCAGAACTTTAAGGCCGCCAACAAAGATCCTCAGGTCGTGGTCAATGCGGACGGTAAGGCGGAATATTCCAACGTCGTCGCAGTCATTGATGAAGTGAAGCGAATTGGCATCACCAAAGTGGCGCTCTCCACCGAGCGTAAATAATCAGGTTTTTGAAGTATGAAAAAGGTCTTCCTCGGATTCCTCGCTGCCCTTTTTCTGCATGCCTTCGTGTTTTTGTTTGGCGGCTTTTTGATTCCCAAAGGTGAGGAGGCTGGACCCAAGGTGGACGTGCTTCAGGACGTCGAGATTGCCAAAGAAGAAGAAAAAAAGGAAGAAGAGCCCAAGGAAAAGCTGGA
>JAPLUM010000657.1 GCA_026397605.1 Verrucomicrobiota bacterium
CCGCTGCTCTAGACCTTCCAAGTCATACAAGCCTGAGCCGCCAATGATGCCGATGGATGGGGGTAGTTCTGTCATGCAATCAAACTATAAGATGATTTGATGCTGGCAAGATGTGCCTGACCCATTTAAAAGAATTCGTGCCTGAAAGTTCCAGTCAAGTCGCCCGAACCTACTCTGCAACCCTCCTCGGCGTGAATGCCATCGAGGTAGAGATCGAGTCCCATGATGGGGGCGGTAATCCAAAGATGGCCATCGTGGGTCTGCCAGATGCCTCGGTCAAAGAAAGCCGCGAGCGCGTCACGGCTGCCATAGCTAGCTGCGGCTTTTCCATGAATGCTGGCTTCACGACCGTGAACTTGGCACCTGCCGATCTCAAGAAAGAAGGCCCTGGTTTTGATCTGCCGATTGCAATCTCCCTGATCGCTCATCGCGCTAAGATCCCGATTCATATCCTAGCGGAAACAGCCATGATCGGTGAGCTGGCGCTTAATGGTGAACTGCGGCCTGTGCGTGGTTTATTGGCCGTGGCGCTGGAAGCCCGAGCTAAAGGCCGAAAACGCCTGCTAGTGCCAAAGCGTGCCTCCATTGAGGCCAGCGTCGTCGCGGGGATCGACATCATTGGTGTGCATCACTTGCGAGAAGTCGTCGAGTATCTCAAAGGCGATATCGAGATCGCGCCAGAGCCCTGTCGCGCGACGGAGTTCTTCACGGCTGCCGCGCATTACGACATCGACTTTGCCGATGTGAAAGGTCAGGGCGATGCCAAGCACGCCATTGAGGTTGCCGTGGCAGGTGGGCATAACATCCTCATGGTCGGCCCGCCCGGCACTGGGAAAAGCATGATCGCCAAGCGGGTCGGCACCATCATGCCCAGCATGACCGAGGAGGAAGCCATCGAGACGACGAAGATCCACAGTGTCGGAGGTTTGCTAAGCGAATCCCAAGCCTTTGTGGCCACGCGCCCATTCCGCTCACCGCATCACACGATTAGCGATGCTGGGCTGCTCGGTGGCGGCACAAATCCTGGCCCTGGTGAGGTCAGTCTAGCGCACAATGGCGTGTTGTTTTTAGATGAGCTCCCGGAATTTCGCCGCAGCACGCTAGAGGTCATGCGCCAGCCTTTGGAAGATGGCAAAGTTACTATTTCACGAGCAGCTGGCACCGTTACCTTTCCAGCACAGTTCATGCTCGTCGCCGCCATGAATCCCTGCCAATGCGGCTACTATGGCGACCTGAAACGCGCCTGCCGCTGCGGCGCACCCATGGTGCAAAAGTACCGCCAACGCATCAGCGGCCCCCTTTTGGACCGAATCGACCTGCATGTCGATGTGCCCCTCGTCGATCATAAGGCCCTCATGAGCAGCGCCTCGGGTGAATCCTCCGCCACGATCCGAGCGCGTGTAGAAGCTGCCCGCCTGCTGCAAACCGACCGTTTCAAGTCGCACAAAGGCATCCATACAAACAGCAACATGACTCCGCGTCTGATCAAAAAGCACTGCGAGCTAGACACAGAGGGCAGTAGATTTCTAGAGTATCAAATGAGCGAAATGAACTTCAGCGCTCGCGCACATGATCGAATCCTAAAAGTCGCCCGTACTTTAGCCGACCTCAAAGGTCTGGAAAAAATCGATGCCGACAGCGTGTTAGAGGCCGTGAACTACCGCACGCTGGACCGGAACCTGTGGGCTTGATCCAAAGGAGGCCAATGACATGGGAAAAGCTCAGGGCCTGACAATTATTCGTGGTTACGTGGATGCGGCGTGATAGGTTGACTGCCTTATGTTCAGCCATGGTGAAGAAGTTGTCTCTCATTTGCGTGCGAATCGCCTAAAAACCCGTCTAGCGGCGGTGTTGTACGGCTTGATCGCATGTAGCTACCTGATCTGGCGACCTACTGTTTTCAATCCTCAGGCTTGGTGGTTTTCGCTTTTGTTTTATTTGGCGTCGCTTTACGGCATCGTGCTGGGTATTCTCATGCTGCGCTCTTGCTGGAACACTGGCTGCCGACCACCTGCCCCGCGTGATTTTCGACCCACCGTTGACGTTTTTGTGCCCGTTTACACAGAGACAGCGGAGATGATCGAGATGACCGTCATCGGTGCCAAAGAGATCGACTATCCGCATGAGACCTTCCTTCTGGATGATGGGCGGCGACCTGAGATCAAAGCGATCGCCGAGAAACATGGCGTGCGCTACATCACCCGGCCTGACAATCGTGGGGCAAAGGCAGGGAACATGAACCATGCGCTGCAATTTAGCACCGCCGAAGCCATCGCCGTGTTTGATGCGGACCACATCGCCACGAGGGAGTCACTAGACAGGCTGGTGGGTTACCTCAAGGATCCAGCCGTGGGCATGGTGCAGGCACCGCAGACCTTCTATAATGAAGACAGCTTCCTATATAGAGACGTCATCGTCGGAGGTGGGCGCTGGCATGAGCAGCTTTACTTCATGGACGTGCTGCAATCTGCGCGTGATTTATCCGACGGCACGACAGGCGTGGGAACTGGCGTGGTTTATCGCCGCAGCACCATGGACGCCCTGGGTGGTTTCCCAGAGACCACGCTGACAGAGGATCTTCATATCTCGCTCATGCTGCACAAGCGCGGCATCAAAACCGTCTGGGTGAATGAAAATGTGGCCTGGGGAGTCGCCGCAGCAGATGTCACGGAGTATTACAAGACACGGCGGCGCTGGATCTATGGCAATCTCCAGGCTTGTGCGCATGAGCGCGTGCTCTGGTGTCGCGGGCTGCGCTGGCAGCACCGGCTGGCCTATGCAGGCCGCGCGCTGAACTTGCTCGCCGGCTGGCAGCAGCTGTTTTTCCTGGTCATGCCACTGTACTGCCTCGTGACCGCTTACACGCCGTTCGTACCGAATTTGTTCAACATGATCCTCATCGTCAGCACGCAGTGGATACTCATGCTGCTGCTCCAGCAGGCCAGTGCAGGCTATCTGCGGTTTGTGCCCAGTCAGGTATTTTCCATGGGGCTGATGTTTGTACAAATCGTCGCCACACAGGGCTTATTGGGAAAGAAAATGGAGTGGCAGATCTCGCTGAAAAACGTGCTGGGGAAGGTAGCAGTGGGGAAGCTCTTCATGCATGTGCTGCTGCTCATCATCAGCGTTGTGGCCATCACTCTGAGTCTCTTGTTTGCCACCCATGTGATCGAGCGGCCAGGCATGACTGGGGAGCGATCCATCATGATCTACATGTCCACCATTTGGGTGGTTTTCAATAGCTGGCGCTCCTGGCGCTGGATCAGCGACAGCGTGAAGCTGACCCGCCGCACGCATCGTGAATACATGTTTGAGGTGCAGTCACCCGTGCTAGATGAAAGTGGTGCATGGCTGGCTACGACGACGCGGCTTTCCACGCAGCAGGCGGAAGTGCGCTGGCTCTCGGCTGAGACACGGCCTCAAGTCGGTGCGCTGATGCAAATCCCCATGCCTGGGCAAACGATCCGCGTGCGTGTGAAGGAGGTCGAGGGTGACATGTTAGAGATCGAGTGCGTGGACGAAAACTCACACGATCGCCTACGCCGTAGTCTCTACTCCGTGGACTGGCATCGGCAGATCCGTTTGTCAAAACACATGCGGGCAACGCAGGAGCGGGGACTCGGTGGTGATTGGCAGCCCTGCCTCATCCAGGGTCAGTGGGCACTCCGGCTGACTGCACCAGCGGGCTTTACCCAGGAGCGCCTCATGCTAGCGGGTGAATATGAGGTGGGGCAGGAGCTAGAAATAGATCAGATTGTCAGCGAGGTGGTAGGCCGCCGCCGAGTCATGCTAGGGCAGGAGATCACGCCTTATCGACCGGTGCCACGTGGCCTCAATGATACGGACTTCCACTTTTATGAAGTGCTATTAGGGTGAAGGAAAATGAGCGTTCGCACTTTGGGCGATCTGGTCCCATGATCAGATATGTCCTTTCAAGCACTCGGCCTCGATGCCAAGATCCTCCAAGCTATTTCTGAAGCCGGTTACACAGAGCCTACACCGATCCAGGCGTCCGCCATCCCACCCATCATCGCAGGCAGTGACCTCATTGGCATCGCCCAGACTGGCACTGGGAAGACGGCGGCTTTCACACTGCCTATTCTGACGCTTCTAGCCACGGCGCCGAAGGCGCCTGGTACGAAGGTGCTGATCCTTGCCCCGACGCGCGAGCTGGTGGTTCAGATCGAGGAAAATGTCATGGCTTATGCCAAGCACCTGCCTTTGACCATCGCCAAGGTATTTGGCGGTGTCGGTGAACGACCCCAGATCAATGCGCTGCGCAGTGGCTGTGACATCGTGATCGCCACTCCAGGTCGGTTACTGGATCTCATGGGACAGCGCCATGGTGACTTCCGTGGTCTGCGCCATCTCGTGCTGGACGAGGCAGATCGGATGCTCGACATGGGGTTCCTGCCAAGCATCAAGCGCATCGTCCACGCCATGCCGAAAAAGCGCCAAACGCTGATGTTTTCTGCCACGCTTTCCAAGGAGATCGAAGCATTGACGCACGAATTCCAGCATCATCCGAAGACAGTGCAGATCGGGCGTCGATCAAATCCGGCGGAGTCGGTGACTCAGCTCATTTACGAGGTGCCGATGCATCTGAAACCCGCCCTGCTGAGCCATTTGTTGGTCGATGATACCCTGAACATGGTGCTCGTCTTCACACGCACAAAGCATGGCGCTGACCGCGTGGCGCGGAAGCTGGAGCAAACGGGCATCAAATGCGCAACCTTACACGCGAACCGCTCCCAGAATCAACGTTTGAAGGCATTGTCCGATTTCAAATCCGGCGCTGTGCGTGTGCTGGTGGCCACGGACATCGCTGCGCGTGGTATTGACGTGGATGGTATTTCGCATGTGGTAAATTACGACTTCCCTTTGCATGCGGAAGATTACGTTCACCGCATCGGCCGCACCGGCCGCGCTCATGCGATTGGAGATGCCCTGAGCTTCATCACCCCTGAAGATCAGGCTCCGCTGCGTGCGCTAGAGCGTTTCATTGGTCGTGGTCTGATCCGTAAGCGAGCAGAAGGCTTTAATTATGCGGCCTCGGCACCACCACGCAGTGAGGAGCCCCCTCGCCAGCGTGATCCTCGCGCCCGCATGTCCCAGGGGCATGTTGGACGTCCGCAGGGAGACCGACCGCCACAGCGCGGTGGTGGTAGAGGTCGTGACGATCAGCGTGGGGGTCGAGGTCAGGGCGGTCAGGACATGGGACAAGGCGGTAGCCGTCATCAATCGGGCCAAGATAACCGTGGTCAGGACAATCGCGGTCAAGTCGGACGTGGTCAGGAAGGCCAACGCGCAGCGCCAAGACCACAGCGCCCGTCTTCCCCGCCATCAGGCGGAAGTCCCGAGGCAGGTGCCGCTAAAGTCAGCCTTTGGAAACGGTTGTCGGGACGCTAAACCCACACTCACAGGAGTTTCTTGCGCTTGAACCACCAGATGGGGATCAGCGCTGAGACGACGAGGCCACAAATCACAATCGGGTAGGCCCAGGGCTGCTTCAGCTCGGGCATGTGCTCAAAGTTCATGCCATAGATACTGGCGATCAGCGTCGGCGGCATGAACAGAACGCTGGCGATGGTGAAGATTTTGATGATCTGATTCTGCTGGATGTTGATCAGTCCCAGGGTGGACTCTAGCAGGAAGGTCATCTCTTGAGTCTGCTGATTGGTGTAATCATCCAGTGACTTCACGTCACGCATGACGCTGCGGAACTGAGCGGCCAGATCACCACGCATCCAGGTAGCGGCATTGTTTAAAAAGAACTGCAACATGCGGCTCACACTCAGCAGGCTTTCCCGCAGATTGGCCACCAGAGCACTGCGGCGACCCAGGGTCTTGACCACGTCACCGAGATCCTTTTCCACAGCAGCATTGGCACGGTGGGCATTCAGGCTGAAGACTTCCCGGCCTACTTTTTTCAAATCAGACTCGACAGCTTGGAGGGCATCCGCGATACGGGCCACGATCTGCTCACATAGCGTCAGAAAGACGGCATCGCTCGTCATGGGGCATGGGCACTGGCGCTTCACCTGATCGACCAGCACTCGAAAGGCCATCGGGTCTGCATAGCGCACGGTGGTCAGGCAATCTGGGGCTAAAACGAAGGAGATAGCGGTTGTATCAGGATCAGGTGTGTCCAGACCGACGGGAATCCAGGCCGTCATGTAGAGAGCGCCCTTTTCCTGGTAGAGTCGGCTGGACTCTTCGATCTCCTGCATCTCTTCCCTGGTCGGCAGGCCGTACTCCAGCCAGCTTTCCACCTCCAGCTCTTCTGTGCGGGAGGGGTTCAGCAGGTCCAGGTACACGAGATTGTCTGGGAAAGGACGAATCTTCTCGTCATTCCAGTCGATGAGCTGCCCTTGGGATGTGATGAGTCGGACCATGCTATGAAAGTGGGGGGACGGATAAAGTAGCGTCGATGACAGCAACTGCCACGAAAAAGGCAGCTAGATCGAATTCTTCGCAAACCCGCAAGTTCAAAAATTCCGACTCTTTCCAAAGACCGCCTTGCGCTTATCCATGCTTCTTGATGACCTGAATGAAGTCTGGCAGATAGGTGGCGGCTTTCTTTTCACCCACTCCGCGAATCTTCAGTGCGGCTTCGACACTCTTGGGTTTCAGGCGCGTGAAAAACTCAAGGGTCTGATTGCTGAAGACGACATAAGCAGGCGGCGGCTGTTAGTTGGGTGCCTGGTTTCGTGGGCTGAGATGATGCAGGCGCTGTGCTGGGCCACATCATGCGTAGATTGCCCCCCGTGCGCATGATTTCGCTGCCTTTGAGGGTGAGCGAGATGAGGGGATACTCGCCCGAACTGGTTTCGATCAGGCCTTGCTTTTCGATCTCAGTAAAAAGCGGATGTAATGCACTGGTGCCGATGCGTTTTAATAATCCATAGGTGGTCAGTTTATCCAGCCCAGCATCGACGATCTCCTTTGATTTGCTGCCTACGAGCATCTGGATGATGCGCCCTTTGCCAAAGCGGCCTTCCCAGCTACCATCGCCGCGTTTGGTGGACATTCGAGCAATGCCACTGAGCACCTGCCGAAGGATCACGACCTCCTCAGCATTTCCTTCACGCACCGTTTGCACACCGCTGCGCTGGCAGACATCGCAGGTGCCGCAGGGTTGGCTTTCACTTTCCCCAAAGTAAGCGAGGATCTGCTCCTGCCTGCAACGCTGCTCATCGTAGCAAAGGTCGATCATTGCCTTGAGTTTGCCACGATCTCGCCGCTCTTTGTCGCGTAGGGCAGCGGCGTCTAACTTCAAATGCCGTGCCAATACATTTGGCTGAAGCAAGCGCGTCCCACGAATACGCCGACCAGGGATGTCATATCGCTCGATGTAGCCTGCGCGTGAAAGATGGCCAAGCGCGGAGCTCACTGCCATGCTGTTTTTCAGAGCGGCATAATCCGTTAAGTCATCAATGCTAGCCTCCACTTCATGCCGTTCGTCGGCCTTGTTTAAAAGAGCCTGGTAAAGGCTGGTGATGATCTCTGCCGTTGGGTTTGCGCCATCAATAAAAAAGTCCTGCGTCTTGGTATCGGCAAAATTGAAGAACAGCTCACACCAGGAAGGTTCGCCATCACGACCCGCACGGCCTGCTTCCTGATAATAAGCTTCGACACTCCCAGGGATGTCGAAATGCACGACGAAGCGCACATCACTGCGATCGATGCCCATGCCGAAAGCATTCGTTGCCACAGCGACGTCGTGTTTTTTGCTGATGAATTTGTTTTGCCGATCTTCACGTTCACTGTCATCCAGCCCGCCGTGATACTGGATGGCCTTGACGTTCATCTCACGCAAAGTTTCGCCAACTTCCTCCACCTTCTTGCGTGTGGAGCAGTAGATGATGCCAGTTTTAAATTCTTTAATGATCTGCTTCAGCCGCGTGTATTTCTCGTCCGCTTTTTTGGTGTGTGTGACATTGAGGCTGAGATTTGGTCTCTGGAAACCGCGGATGGTGACGAAAGGATCTCGCAGATCCAAAACGCGCGCGATGTCTGCGCGCACTTCAGGTGTGGCGGTAGCGGTGAGGGCCACGACCTGCGGACGACCGAGTTGCTCCAGCGCCTCTCCTAATCGAAAGTAGTCGGGACGGAAGTCATGTCCCCATTGGGAAAGGCAGTGCGCCTCATCCACGGCGAAGAGACCGATCTCGACCTGCTGCATCGCGTTAAGAAACATCCGGCTGCGAAAACGCTCAGGGGCTACATAAACGAGTTTGTATTCACCACGCTTCAGCGATGCGATGCGGTCCTGCTGCTCGCCGAGGGAAAGGGTGCTATTGATAACCGTAGCTGGAATGCCACGCCGCTCCAGCGCATCGACCTGATCCTTCATCAAGGCGATGAGCGGACTCACGACGATGGTCACACCCTCCATCACCATGGCTGGCAGCTGGTAGCAGAGGGATTTACCGCCGCCGGTAGGCATGATCACCAGAGTGTCTCGTCCACTGAGTATGTTTGCCATCACCGTTTCCTGGCCGTCCAGGAACTCGCGAAAGCCAAAGTACTTCCGCAAGGCCTCGCGGGCATCGTGGATCGGGGTAGATTCAGCAGTTGGCAGTTCGTTTTCCAAAGTTGGGTTACTTCATGCGGACTCTAGCGCATTGTGCAAGTGATGGGTTCAGTTTATGGCTTTCTAACCAGATGATTTCTGAATGGATCTCCCGTCTGTTACGTCTGCCACACTCTGCCATTGATGAAAGCGCCCCTCTTTTACCTCATTACTCTTCTATTTCCTTCTGTGACGCTTGCTCAAGTCCCCGCAGGGACGGCCTGGAAAGCCTCTGTCACCAAAAGTCCAGCCGGTGCTTTTCCTCTGCTCACGCCTTGTCGCATCGAATATGACTTGAGCTGGAACAATCTCGTCTCCGCAGGCTCGGCAATGATTCGTTTTCAAAATGCAGGAGATGCCTGGATCGCCCGTGCTGAAGCTGGAACCAATGGATTGGCACGTGGCTTATGGAAGTATGATTGCACCATGGCCAGCGTGCTGGATGCCGCGACACTGCGCTCTCGTTACATGGAGCATAGTGAGACAGACTCCGCAGAGACGATATTGTATCGAGTCGCCTTTGGGCAAAAGGATGTACGCACAGCTGCTAAAGTCAGTCCTAAAGGGGCTGCCAGCACGATGAAAAACACTGTCTGCCCCTATGGGCCCATCGACGATATCCAAGCGGCAATTCTTTATGTGCGCAGTCAGCCGCTAACGACAGGGCAGGTGATCACACGTGTCATCCAACCTTTTGATCGACCTTATCTGGCCACTTTCACCGTCATGGCCCGAGAAAAACGAAAGGTCTCTGGGACCGATTACCCGACCATTCGTCTGGATGTCAAAATCTGCAAACTCCACGCCACGAAGCTAGAGCTCAGCAGCTACAAAAAGATGAAGACGGCCACCATCTGGGTCAGCGATGATGCCTGGCGTGTACCCGTAGAGATGCACGCCAGCATCTGGGTTGGCTTTGTTTCCGCCACGCTTACCAAACGTGAATATCTGGCCGGAAAGGATGCGCTCGGTAAGCTGCCTGCCTCAATGACGGTGAAGTGATAGACGAACTTACTCCGTCACCACAAACATCCCTGCAAATGTGTTCGGTGTAAACTTGGCCCCTGCGGCAGGGGAGGTAATCATCTGGGAGATATCACCATCTAGATACAACGCATCTTCACAGCCGAGATGCAGAAACAAACGTGCCAGCTGATGGAATGTCACGCGTCCCTTCACCCGATCTTCACGATCACTCATCACAAAGACAATCTCCTTCGTCTTCGTCACAATACCCACCGCACTACGTTGTCTCAAATTAGGTGAGTTTTGTTTAAAGGCCGGATGGATCACGCCTTTCCGCAGGATCAGCGGACCCGACTGATTCGCGAAGCGCGGCGCTCGTAGTTCGGGCTTCAGCCCTCTCCCCGAAGCTCGAAGTGCGAACTCCACCGTCTCCATAATCCCAGGCCCTGTTACGTCATCAAGAAAAAACACCCCATTCGGCTTCATGAAAAAATTCCCTTCCCCAGGAGCCAAGTTGAGCGGCACGAGCTCCTTGCCAGCACAAATCGTCAATCCACAAGGTGTTGGTCCATAGGCATAGATCCCTGCATTCGTCGCAAAGGCGATCTTTCCCCCCTTTTGCCCGAGCATCTTCTGAAGTGCTCCGAAGTTCGACAGCGGCTTCCCCGCATCATCAAGCCAGTGGAAATGTAATCGCGACTGTTGCGCTACTGGCACCCGATAGAACTCATAAAGCCCATCCTCAAAATCCAAAGTATCCACGGCAAAAAGCCCTGAAGTATAGGAAAAGTAGAGGATGGCGAGAAACCGATACATCATGAGGATATCCTATCACAGCTAACGCCACGCTTCCCAGTTTTAAAAAACGCGATCAATCCTCAGGCAATTCTTCGCCGCTGGTTTCAGGCAGAAACGCTAGGAAGACAAGGCCGAGGAGGAAGAAGCCGCCAAGGCAAGTGATGGCGATGCGGAGATCAAAGGTGGACTTCATATAAGCGGAGAGCCAAATGAGTACTGGGGCAGCCAGCAGGCGGCCTGTATTGAAACAGAAGCCGGCACCTGTGGCCCGCAGATGTGTGGGAAAGAGAGCTGGGAAAAAGGCGGCATACCCAGCATGGATACCCTGCGCAAAAAAGCCGAACACAGGTAGCAACCCGAGCAAGACCGCATAGCTGCTCACATAGCTCGGTAGCCAGCAGATGACAGGTGTCATCACCAAGGCAGCGAGGTGCATGATGACAAAGGTCTTCTTACAACCCCAGCGGGCACTCAGCGGTCCAAACGCCAGCATACCTGCACCTGCACCTGCAGTTTGTATGAAACCGAAGGCGATCTTAGATCTGCTAGCCCAGTCTGGATCACCGGCTTTTTTTAGGAAGTCTGCGGCGATGTCTTGACCCGCGATGACGACGCCCCAAAAAGTTGCAAGGCCGACCATGGCCAAGAGGGCACCAAACACGGCTCGTGATCGCCAGCGGGCATCGCCCAGCAGTTCGCTAAAACTGCCCATGCGGTCTTTTTTACACTCACGGGCAGCTTTCCAGGACTCGGGCTCTTTGATGCTGAGCCTGACCCATAGCACAAGTAGTGCAGGCAAGACGCCGAGCAGGTAGGCTGTGCGCCACTGCGTGCCTACCCAGAGACCTGCCGCAGCAGCGAGCCAGAGGCCACAGACGCTAGTGGCATGAAAGATGCCGCCTGCGCGCTCACGGGCCTCTTTGGGAAAAACCTCAGCCACGAGCGCCGCACCCACCGCCCACTCACCGCCGACACCCATCGCTACGAAAAAACGCAGAGCACCCACTTGCCAAATTTCATCGGCAAAGGCCGTGATGCCGGAGAAGACCGAGTAAAACAAAATGGTCAGTGCCATCACAGGATTACGCCCCCATTTGTCGGCTAACGAACTAAACAACAATCCGCCAAAGGTGCCGCCGAGGAGGAAGATGCCAAGAAACCTTTCACCCCAAATTTTCACTAACGGATCATCGGCTTTCACATGTAGGATATCCGGCAGCATATCCGCCCGAGTCAGATTGTAGATCTGCCCTTCAAAGGCATCAAAGACCCAGCCGAGATCGGAAGAGCACACGTCTAGGGACGCCATCGAAAACTTTGAGTGTTGCGGTTGGCTCTAGAGTGCGGTCTAAAGCACCACTCCAGGCAGCCCAGAGTGCGCCCTTGGTACCGCTGACTTTGACGGTCTGGTGATGCTCAAAGGCAGCGAGAGTCTGTGAAACGACGGCATAGCTGCCATTCGCGAATTTGAACATGGAGCTGAAGTTATCAAACAAAGTCGGGCGCTCTGGATCGCGTGAGTTGGCATAGGCATGAAGCTCTACGGGATCGCCACTGCCTTCGAGATACCAGCGAGCAAGGTCGAAAAAGTGGATCGGCTCCTCCAACACCCAAGATCCAACACGGCTCTGATCATAGCGCCAGCCGCTGGCACCGAGCCGATAGGGCTTTCGTGAAAGCTCGACCAGCACGTATTGCGGGTCGCCAATGGTTCCTGCATCAATGATCTCTTTGATGTGCCCCCACTGACTGGATAAGCGCAACTCATGTCCCACCGCCAGATGCACACCATGCTCCTGAGCAGCAGCGACGATAGCCTTGCAATCTTCCAGCGTGATGGCCATCGGCTTCTCCAACAGCACATGTTTACCTTTCGCCATTGCTGCTAGAGCGATCTCCCGATGCGTGTGGCTCGGCGTGACGATGTCGATGATGTCAAAATCTGACTGCGCGATCATTTCGAGGCTGTCAGCAAAAATGTGCGCCTCAGGATAAAGCCTGCGAGCCTCTTCACGAGAAGCTTCGGAAGGCGCGGTGATGGCGACAAGATTTGCGCCGGGGTTTCCGGCAATAGATTGAGCGTGGAATTTCCCCCAAGCGCCGAATCCGGCGAGAGCGAAGCGAACAGGTTGTGTCATGAATGTTCTCCAACGAAGGACTGATTAAAAATCTTCAAAGAGAAATGGAAAGGGTGCCGAACTCCTTCACAGACTGCGGGATTCGATCTCAATCGCGTCCCAGAAGTTCACGCAGCTTTCGGCGAAGCGTCGCCCGATTCATGTTGAGCGCCATAGCCATCCGCGTGGGTTTATCATCAAAATGGTTCAATAGCTGAATGAGCATCTGCTTTTCCACCTGAGCCATCATATCATCATAAAGGGGCAAACCGTCCTCGGGCGCCGTGAGTTGCAGGTCCAGCCACGCCGTCAAAGCACGACTCAGAGTCTGTTCTCGATGCGTGCCTTCATCCGCCAGACATGCCGCCGCCACTGCTTCTGGCAGATGTCGTGGTAAGAGTAAAGAACCCGTTACCACGGCAGCGGCATGCCGCATCGCGGTGACAAGTTCACGCACATTGCCGGGCCAATCATAGGCTTTAAGACAGGCAAACGTTTCTGGTGCGATGACGATTTCTCTCGCAGGTGCAGATTCGGACAACCAAAAGGCACTAAGCGCTGAAATGTCCTCGATGCGCTCTTTTAGGGGTGGCAAGCTGAGCTGTAAGACGGCTAGCTGATAATACAGATCTTCGCGGAAACGCCCTGCTGAAATGAGCTCTCTAAGCGCGCCTGAACTTGTTGCTAAAACTCGCAATCCACCCGCGCTAATGGCGCGTGATAGGATCGCCTGCAAAGACAAACTCAGATCGGTGATCTCCTCAATGATTAAGGTGCCCTCACGTGCTTCTTCAAGTGCCTGCTGGAGTCCATTGGCGATCTTATCCTCTGGCCATTCATCTGGGCGAAAGGTCACAAAGGCTGCTTTGCAACGGGCACTGTTTTTTTGAATGATCTGCGCAGCTAAGGTCTTTCCTGAACCCCGAGGTCCCGTCAGTAAAACCGGTGCATCGGCAGCACAGGCCTGGGCAATCACAGCGAAGCATCGCTGCATACCGGGAGAGACACCAATCATCAGAACCGGCGTTTTTTCCATGGCGGCTGGAGCACTGGGGGGCACGGTAGGGGCCGGCTGAATCAGCGACCTGAGACAGCTTTGCATCTCGGGTAAATTCAGCGGTTTTAAAAAATATTCGTGTGCTCCCAAGCGCCGCGCTTCCAACGCATTTTCCAGTGTGCCATGAGCAGTGATGATGAGCACTGGTGCCAATTGACCCATGGCTTTCAGGGCAGATAAAACCTTTAAACCACTCATGTCAGGCAGACCAATGTCTAACAGGATCACATCAAAGCTTTGTCCTTCCGCCTTATCCAGACCGCCTTGCCCAGAGGCAGCCACCACCGCCTCTGCCCCTAGTCGCCGCACGACAGTCGAAAGTGCGGCCGCTAGGGCATACTCGTCTTCAATGATTAAAACTCGCGGCATAAATAGAGCGCTCAATTTGACCAAAGAACTGAACCTGTCGAACGGCGTTTTATTATACCTATTATCTCCCTAGCCTGATCTATTCATGAACGTTGTCACGAGACGCCGCGAAAGCCCCCAGTGGCTAGGCTGGTGACTTATTGAAAGACGGAGTGCATCGGTTGATACTCGACGGCTTTCAAAACACACCCAACGCCGCCAATGGAGGCTAGCAGCAATTCGAAGTAGAGTTCCATGAATAGGTCAGGCTAGCTCTTCCAATGCTCGCAGTGAGGCCGCGGTGCGGCTCTCGACGCCTAGTTTTTCGAAGATGTGGATCGTGTGCTTCTTCACCGTGGCGACGCTGAGGCCGAGAATCTCCGCGATTTCATGATTTCCCTTCCCTTGGGCCACCCAGAGTAGCACTTCGGCTTCACGCGGTGAGATGCCGAGTTTTTCGAGCGGCTTGGGATCTTCGAAATTCGGCGCGAATCGTTGGTGTTGCTGCTTGGCGCGTTCCAGGCGCGTGCGCACGGCTTTGAGTAGGTCATTTCGCGAAACGGGTTTCGGCAGGTAGTCGTCAGCACCGAGATTCATGCCGGCGCGGATGTCTGGCGGCGTGCCTTTGGCGGTGAGAAAGATGAAGGGCACGGCTTTGGTCGTCGCATCGGCTCGCAGGCGCTCCAGCACCGCGTAGCCGTCCATGCCGGGCATCATGATGTCGCACAAGACGAGAGCGGGATGGTGCTGCGCGGCCAGTTGTAATCCCGCGCGTCCGTTGTCAGCGACGAGAACGTGAAAACCTTCCAGAGCCAGCAGCTCGCGCAGATTCTCGCGAAGCGGCGCATGATCTTCGATGAGGAGGATGGTGGTCATGTAGGAAGAGTGACGACGACTTGAGTTCCATGGCCTTCTTCGCTGTGAATCGTGAACGTGCCGCCGCACAGCGCGACGCAGCGTTTCACCACCGCGAGGCCCAAGCCGGTGCCGCTGATATCGCCGACGTTTGAAGCGCGGTGGAAAGGCTCGCCGAGTCGCGCGAGATCGGCAGGAGGTATGCCGATGCCTTCATCGTTCACGCGGAAGCTAGACTCATTCGCTTCAAAGATCACGCGGCCACCCGGCCTGGAGTATTTGACCGCGTTGGTGAGCAGATTGGCCAGCACGCTGCGCATCAAAGTGACGTCAAGGCTACGCATACCCGTGTCGAGCTTTGTCACGATTTCGCATCGGCGCTGCGTGGCGATTTGCACCTCTTCGACGATCTCTCGGCACAATGCGGCGACATCGACGGGCTGCGGATTCGCCTTCATCGCACCGGATTCGATTCGGCCTAGCAGCAGCACTTGCTCGACCATTTCATTCATGCGACCGGTCGAGCTTTTGATCTGCGTGAGCAGTTCCTGTCGTCTTGATTCGCTGAGCTGGCCTGCGTGAGCCTCCAGCAGTTCCGCACCGGACAAAATCACGCTCAGTGGCGTGCGGAACTCGTGCGAGACACTGCTGACAAAATGGTTCTTCATCCGCCCGAGTTCACGCTCCGCATCGAGCGCGGCCCGGAGTTTGCCGGCGCGTGTGGCGAGCATGACGAGTAGAGAAAGTGGCACCGCGCTTAGACCGAGCGCGGCAAAACCGATCCAGGGAGTCGGCGTGCCGTATTCGCGACTGAAGCCGGGGCCGCGCGTGATGTGGGCCTGCCAGCGCACTTCACCTTCGCCACTGATCGTCACTCGATACACGCCAGGCAGTGCGGCGGCGGTTGCTGCTCCAGGCTGGGCCTGCAAGGCCGCACTTTTCAGCAGTGGCAGTGATTGATCTCGACACAGCGCTCCCACGTCCAACCAGCCGATCATGTAACCACGCACCAGCGAGTTATCGGTACCGCTCGGCACGGCTTCAACGATGGCGAGCAGGTCTCGATCAAGCTGGGCACCAAAAGCGACGGCGGCTGGAGTCATGCGTGCTTGTTGGAGTGCATCTGCCAAAAGCGCATCGCTAGCGAGGTTGTCCCCGACTTTGCTCATGGGCGCGGGACCAGCGGCCCATCGCACTTCGATATGCTGCTCACTGACATGACTGGCGAAAGCGACACCTCGCAGGTGCGGCAAGCGCTTTTGCCATCCTTGCGGTAGTTGTGCCGTGGCCGGCGGTTTGGCATAGTCGGTGACGAAGCGCCACTGATTGCGCAGGATGTTGATGAGATTGATGTGGCGGAAGTTGGCCATCTTAAACTGCTCTCCCAGCACCTCAGCGGCGGATTCATACAGGCGGGCATCACGCTCACGCGCGGAGCGAAAGGTGACAAAGGCAAAGCCGACTGGCACCAATGCAAAGGCCAGTGTCAGCAGCGCTAAAATGCGCGGTTGCTCGATCCAGCGCGGCGTTTTCATGATGATTTGCGCTTCCACCACAGCACATAACCGCTCACGATTTGCAGCAGTAGCGCCGCGCAGGTTAGAAAGGCGAGCCAGCGCGTCGTGGTGCCGCCGATGCTGCCTATGTGGATGGAAAGCTGCGCCATTTGATATTTCTCCAGCAGTGTGCCTTCACGCGAGCTGTGCGTGTCTAGCACACGCCCGTCGATGCGGCTGATGAAAGTAACGCTGCGGCCCGCTGGCGAGCCATCTTCAGGAAAGGCGAGCTGGATGCGAAACACGGGGCGCTGTGGCGGTGGCATTTCTACCGAGGCCGCACGTGCTCCTGGCAACGCGGCTTCGGCAATCTTGATGGCTTCATCCACGCTGAGATGCGGCTGATCTTGCTGAACGAAGGGCACCTGCGGCGGCTGCGGATGCTCGCCGTGCATGTAGCGTAGCGTGAGGCCGGTGAAGCCGAGGATGAGCAGGAAAACGGACGAGTAGAGTCCTGCAACGCTGTGTAGATCGAGATTGAAGCGGCGGAAGTTCGCGCCCTTCCGAAAGCCAAAGATGCGGAGCGGCCACCACAGCCACAAACCCGTGAGCGCGAGGCCCAGCGTGATGCACGTCGCCACCACCACGACCGTGCCGCCGGTCGGACCTTGCAGCAGATTCACATGCAGCTTCATCATCGTCTGTTCCCAACCACCCATGCGTGGCCGTGTGCCGAGCAGTTTGCCATTACGCGGATCGATGTGAAAAGCCTGCGGTCCGGCGAAGAGCACCAGCGCATCCCTTTCATCACGCGGCAGGCGGATTCCCTGCACGCGCGGATCATTCGCCAGCACCGAGGAGATCGTGATGCGATCCGCCTTGGCTGTGGCCTGCTGCGGATACAGATCCGGCCTGATCCAGCGCTGGATCGTCTGCTCAAACACCAACGCACCGCCTGTGACGGCGATCACGAGGATCACGAGTCCGCTGAGCACTCCTGCCCAGCGGTGGAGCCACAAAAGTAAGCGCCGAATATTCATCTCACAAAGACAGCCCGTTTCAGCTCAATGCGCAAGCTGCAAGACCGCGTGCGAATGCTCCGAAAGAAGCATTCCAAAGGCCTGTATGCTCCCGTGGGTGCATTGCTGCTTTCTCTGCGTGCTGCGAGTCTTTGGGCATGAAAGCACTACTGTTCCTCTGCCTCATCACCCTCACCGCCTCCGCCTTGATGACGGACCCAAGCATGATCACCGACAGTTGGATGTCCCCCTGGCAGCAATGGGCACGCGCAAACCTCGGCACACTCACCGCACCGATGAACGGCGACAGCGATCTCGATGGCGTCAGCGACGTCCTTGAGTATGCGCTCGGCACAGCCCCACTCGCCTCCACTCCACAAGCCTTCACCGTGACGCAGAACGCTGCCACAGCCCCACTCGGATTCACCTTCATGCGCAACCTCACCGCTACCGACGCCACCTTAAGCATTGAGGGCTCGTCCGACCTGCTGACATGGTTACCCGTCGCACAAGCCATCGGCACAGGGGCATGGAGTGTGCTGCCTGGCGGCTCGATCCATCAAGCCGTCGATGGTACAGTGAGCTTCACCGACAACGTGATGCCAGGCGCTGGCTCTCGGCGCTTCCTGCGGCTCAAGATTGTAGTGCCATAACTCTTGCGGCACTCAGGCAGCGTCAAACGACACCTCCATACTACTTTAGGCGGATTGCGGCCTCCATTCAAAACCGCTACGCATCTCATCACCCATGAATCCGCCCACCTCACATGACATCGACTGCTTTTGCCGCACGCATTGGCTGCGACTCTGCGGAGCGGCTCGTCATCGCGGTCACGACGAGCATGAAGCTCAAGATGTCGTGCAGGAAATGTTCATGAGGCTCGTCCAACACGACAAACTCATCGCCATCGTTCAAATGCCGGATTCAGCGCAGCAGATCGCGTTTCTTTTGACCCAACTGAACTGGCGGCTGAAGAACCGCTGGCGCAACCGGCACCGGCAGCGCCGAGGTGGCGGCATGAGCGTAGTGTCGCTCCAAGATGATGCCGCAACGCATCTCGAACCTGCGGACCACCAAACGCCCGTGTGCATCCTCTCTAAAGCCTGGGTGCATGAAGTCATCGAGGCAGCACTGACTCGCCTGCGCAGTGAAATACCGAGCGCTGACTGGAAGGCACTCGAGCCCGTCCTGTGTCACGACACTGACAGCGCACGCACACCGCAGTCAGGAGCCTTCCGTGTCGCCGTGCGTCGCGCTCGCCAGCGGCTTCAATGGCTTATCACTCGCCAAGTTCCTGGCGCAGCCTGTCCCGCAGATGCAGCAGCTCAATTGCTCAATGCACTCCAGTGAATCGCACAAGACGAAGTGGCGCGCAGAATGCACCAAAAGGAGCATCAAAAGTGGGTTATATGCTCCCGTGGGTGAATTGTTGATCGCACTGGAATGCGGGAGGCTCGGTCACCATGAAAACAAACCTCTTCCTTCTACTCTTCACCACGAGCGCCATCGCTGGCCCGATCCAAAACGCTAGCTTTGACAACAGCCCAAGCAACCTCGCACTGATCTCGCCTTGGCAGCAGGCTGGCACGACCGTCGGACTCAGCGTCACGCGCACGGCCTCGGACTTCAGTTCAGCACCGCTTTCATTGCGGGTCACGGGTCGCGGCACGGCCACAGATGGTCCGGTGCAGCAACAGGGAGTGCTCGGGGCACTCAGCAATGGCTCGACCTATGTGACGAGGTTCAAAATCAAGCTCGATGCTCCGGCGCAGGTGCGTTGCTTGTTGTTTGTGGCGTCCAGCATCACACAGATCCCGATCTTGCTCGCAGAAACCGTGGTGCGCAGTGATCGCGTGGGTCAATGGGTGACGGTGGAAGGGGATGCACCCGTCTCCTGGACCGGCACAGCGAGCACGGCGCGGATGTATTTTGCGGTAGAGCAGCTGTATCCAGGCACCGCACCAGCGAGTGCTTTTCCGAGCTACAACCTTGATGATGTCTTTATGGAACTCGACAACGATGGCGATAGCCTCAGCAATGCAGAAGAGACCACGACAAACCCGAACTCCAAGGACACCGACGGTGACACCATGACCGACAAGTGGGAGTTGGCGTATGGACTCAACCCGAACTCTAATTCTGATGCTGTACTGGATGGTGACAACGACGGTCACAGCAACAAGATCGAATACTGGGCGAACACAAATCCACTCAACACAGCCTCCTATCCCGGCATCACGAGTGATCCACAGGCCAGCACGGCGACGAAGGCGCTGCTCTACTACCTGCAAACACGCGGCGCTCGCGGCAACGGACGCTACCTGACCGGACAGCAGGCCCATGACATCGCCAACGGCGACTACACAAACTACGTCGTCGGATTAAACACGCTGATGACCAACGCCGGCTTCCCGAGTTGGGTCTCTGTGCTCGGCATCACGGCGGAAGGCCCCAGTGCCGCGCAGCCGCTACAAATCACCGCCAGTGGGCCGGTCGGACGCGCTTACATGGACGCTGGCGGCCTCGTGGTGTTGCATTTCACGCCCCGCAATCCTTGGACGAACAATTTCAATGGCGACAAGACCGGCGTGGACATCACGAACCTGCTCACACCCGGCACGGTGGCGAATCTGCGCATGATCGGCTGGATGGATGCCATCGCTGCGGAACTCGCTCTCTTCGGCCCGAATCGTCCGGTCATCTTCCGCCCGTTCTCCGAGCAAAACGGCACTTGGAACTGGTATGGACGGCTCCAGCAAAGTGAGTTCGTCGCGATGTATCGCTGGTTCCGTGACTACATGGTGAACGTCAAAGGCCTGCACAACATCATCTGGACCCTCGAAGGCCACATCGGCGTGCATCGCCCTCTGGGCACTGGCAACTCAGGCGCGGCGATGGATTACTACTACCCCGGCGATGATGCCATCGACCTCGTCGGCTTCAGCGCCTACATCAGCGGTTGGAATCCCGGCTTTGATGCCGATGCGCAGTCCCGCCTGCATCCCAAAGCCTTCGCCATCACCGAAGGCGGTCCGCCGTCGAATGAAGACGATGTGCCCAATGCCTTCAACTCAACGTATCTGCCTGCGCTCGATACCTGGTATCCGCGCAGCGCTTTCTTCGTCATCTGGAATAGCTGGCCCACCGGCCCCTATGTCGCCATCAAAGACAACGCCAACTACGTGCCGCTGCTGACCGATACGCGCGTGACGAATCGTCAAAACGTGAACTACCTCCACACGATGGCCTATTGGCAGGCAGCGAATGGTTTGCTCAATCAGATGCCCGACGCCGATGCGGATCATGATGGTATGGCGAATGTGCTAGAAGCGGCGCTTGGAACGAATCCGCTCGCACCTTCATCCTCGTTGCCGGTGCAGAGTTTTGTGACTGTGAGTGGCCAGACCTACCTAGCGATCACTTACACCCGCGATCCGAGCCTACTTGACCTCACCACGACGGTGGAGTGGTCGAGCGATCTCCTCAACTGGAGCATCACCGCCACGATCGAAGTCGCCCGTAGTCTCCAAAGCGGCCTGGAGGTCATCACCATGCGCTCCAACAGCCCAGCAAATCCTGGGCGGCAGTTTCTGCGAGTGAAAGTGACCGCACCTTGAGAGCGTTTGCGGTCAAAGATCGTCAAGCAGCCACCAAGGATCGACATCGCACATGCATTGTGCATCATGGCGCTAGGCCGTCATCATACGGCATGTCTGCTAAAACCATCCAACTCGTCGCCAGTGGCGATCTGCGGCTTGCTGCCAATCAAACCTGCTGGCCTGCTCAAAAAGCCATGGAAGAGGCTCTGGCAAAAGCCGTCAAAGCGGAAGGCTGGACGATCCATCGTGCGCATCCTTACGATGCTAAAAAGAAACACGGCTTCATCTCCAGTCAACGTCAGGGGATCGAGGTCTTTCGTGAGATCGACCCCGATGCGCCACTCATCGTGGCGGAGGCTGTGTGGCAGTACTCCCACCATCTTCTTGCGGGGCTTAGCACGCATCGCGGTCCCATTCTCACCATAGCCAACTGGAGTGGTCAGTGGCCTGGCCTTGTCGGTCTATTAAACCTCAATGCCTCTCTCACCAAAGCGGGCGTGCGCTTCTCCACCCTGTGGAGTGAAACTTTCACAGACAGCTTTTTTGAACAGGGATTGCATGAGTGGCTGACCACCACCCGCATCTCTCATGATCAGTCTCATGTCCGGGATCTGTCATTGCTCAAACTACCCGCTGAAGAGGAGCGCATAGGGCGCGATTTCGGCCGCCGCTTTCGCCATCAGAAAGCCATTTTGGGTGTGTTTGATGAAGGCTGCATGGGCATGTATAACGCCATCATCCCGGACGATCTACTGCATGAAACGGGCTGCTTCAAAGAACGACTCAGCCAGTCCAGCCTCTACGCTGCCATGCAACTAGTCAGTGACGCCGATGCTAAAGGCGTGCTGGTTTGGCTAAAGCGAAAAGGCTTACAAATGCAGCTGGGGCAAAACGAAGCCGAGGATCTGACGGAATCCCAAGTGCTGCTGCAATGCAAAATGTACATCGCTGCGCTACGCCTTGCTGATGAGTTTGGTTGCGATGCCATCGGTATTCAGTATCAGCAAGGACTCAAGGATCTGACGCCCGCCAGTGACCTCGTGGAAGGCATGCTCAATAATGCCGACCGCCCTCCTGTGCTCAGTGCGGACGGCAAGCGCATCCTTTTTGAAGGTGAAGCCCAGCCACACTTCAACGAAGTGGATGAATGCGCTGGTCTCGATGGACTACTCACCTACCGACTCTGGCGCGAGCTTGGGTTTGCTCCTGAAAACACGCTGCATGACTTACGCTGGGGAGCCAACTTTGATGGCGAATTCGTCTGGGTGCTGCTCATCAGCGGAGCTGCGCCGCCGGCCCACTTCATCGGTGGTTGGAAAGGAGCCAGTAGCGAGCGGCAACCTGCCATGTACTTCCGTCTTGGCGGTGGCACACTCAAAGGCATCAGCAAACCCGGCCACATCGTTTGGAGCCGAATCTTTGTGAAAAGCGGTGCACTTCATGCCGATATCGGCGTTGCAGAAGTCGTTAAGTTACCAGCTGAAGAAACACAGCGTCGCTGGCAAGAAACGACCCCGCAGTGGCCCATCATGCACGCGGTTGTCAAAGGCGTCTCAAGAGATCAAATGATGGCCCGCCATCAGTCCAATCACATTCAGGTCGTCTATTGCCCGAATGAAAAACAGGCCCACCGCGCCGCCCGGATCAAAGCAGCCGCCATGTCTGAGCTCGGACTTAATGTCAGCCTTTGCGGAGAGGTTCTGCTGGCCTAAATCAGACTACTTTCCCTTCAGGCCATCGCAAAACTCTCGAAAGGCCTTCACTTCCTCATCCGTCGCCACACCTGCCACAATATGGCCAGCTAGACTGCGGACGATGTAAGCGCAATCAGCTGAAAGGTCGATTCTACGTATGATCAGCGCTATGATTGAAGCAAAGGTATTGCTATCATAAAAACAAAATGGAGCCATGCGATGACAACGGCGTGCAAGATCAACAGCCTCATCCAAACGCATTTCTTGCTGATAACTAGATTCCCATAATTCCTTGGTCATATCGTGACCATCTGAGGTTGGCTTGTGTAATGCATCTTTTGCCGCGCAAAGAACGGCATTTTGGGCAGTGACCATCTCCCAACCGAACTCATAAAGCCATGGTTGAATTGCCAGCACAATCTACTTCGATTTCGTTTTTTTGCGACGTTTTAATGGCCTTAAGTTCAGCGACTCCAGTGCTCTTTAAAAAACCCTTGCCAGTCTTTGCATAAATAGGCTCAGCAGCGAAGCGTTCTTGCATGGCCAATCCTTCCGCCATTAGCTCGCGAAAAATAGGATCATTCAAAAGCTTCGGATCAATGCCCTGATTCATGTGCCAAAATAAGCTCATTTTTGGCTGCGCGCAATCCTCTGTTTCTTAGCGACTGCGGGGCAATCTCGCCATTTATTTCAGGGTGCCGTATTTCACACAGTCTTTGTCGTGGAAACAGACCACTTCACGGCGTTTAAATCACCATATGATCAAATGGACTTCGTTTTTGCTTTTCTCCACACTCGCCTTCAGCCGCGCAGACGACACAGCAAAAATCGCCACTTTGTTGTCCAAAGAAAGTGTCGTGACGATTCCGGCAGGGGATTATCATCTTGATGGCACCAAGCCCATTGCGCTGAGGTCAAACATGACCGTCATGGCCCACGGCGCACGGTTCCTCCTGCCGGAGACGCTACCGGATCAGGCGCGTGTCGTGTTATTTGCGGGAGAGAACATCACTCACTTCGCCTGGCATGGCGGCGAGTTCATCGGGCATGTGTTTGATCCGGCACGGCAGGAGAACTCTTGGGAACCAAATGCGAACACGAAGGGCATCGAGATCACCACCACGAAGCTCACAGGTACTCACGACATCCTTTTTCGAGAGGTGAAGTCGGATGGTGTGGCTGGTGCCGTCATCGGCGTCCATGGGTTCATGAAATCAAATGCGAATAGTGCAATCCCCCGTGGCGTAGAGCGCGTCGCTATTGAAAGCTGCACACTGCTTCGTAGCGGGAAGTTCATGTGGGACTACGGCTATTTGTGGCAGATCATGACTTGGCCTTCGGCTGATCAGGCTTGGGAATATGAACGAGCTAAAAAATACTTCCGCACAGACCTGATGCGCGAGGTGACCTTCAGCGGCGATCTCGTGAAGTTCGACAACACCATCAAACCTATCGCCGTGAGCCTAAATGATGAGCCAAGTCAGGCGCTTACCTGCATGGGCGATAACTTGCCGAAGAACCTCGTTCGTGGGCTTCAATACTTCGTTGTCGAATCCACGCCTTCTCACATCAAGATCGCTGAGAAACCCGGAGGAACTCCGGTTCGCTTCGAGAATGATGGGGAAGGTCATTTGGCCTACAATATTCAGGCCACCTACCTCGCCGCTTATGCCCCGACGGGCAGCGGTCCAGGCAAAGGAGCCTTTGACATCACTTGTGCCGAAGACGTGCGCGTCACTGGCTGCCAGCTCAGCGCGCTTGGTGACACGATGCACATTCAACAGTGCCGAAATATTGTCTTCGCGAACAACCATATCCTCGGCAGCCGCATGGGTGCGTTCTTTTTGGCCGAGTTTTGTGAAAACGCGACCATCACTGGCAACCTCGTCAATGGCACCCATGGCAGCCGTGTCGTTAGCGTCGAGAAAAGCTGCACTGATGTTACCATGACCGGCAACACCTTCCGCAACGGCGGACGTGGTGCCTGGATCAACCAGCCCGTGAGCTTCATCATGACTGGCAACGTCTTCATCAACAACACCACCAAGAACGAACCTAACATGAACAGCGGCCGTATCGCCTACCAAACGGCGAAGCCCAGTCAGTTCCCCGAGCTTTATTTCACCCTGTACGAACCAGGTGCCACCTACGGTCCCGTCATCGTGAAAGACAACATCTTCCAACTCGGCGCTCACTGCCCGGATGAAGCCGTGACGTTTGCACCAAATGGTCACGACCTCATTTTTACCGGAAACACTTTCCAAAACAAACCAACCACCATCGTTGTCGATCCCACCTGCATCCGCAGCACCATCGAAGCCAACCTCGGAGCCAAGACAGTGAAAAAGCCCGTCGATTTTAATCACGGGCGGCGTTAAAATATCCCATCATGCCCCTTCACCTCTTCACTTTTCTCACACTGGCCTTTCTGACCTCTGTTGTTCAAGCAGATCAATTCGTGCTCTTTGATGTGACCTTCACTTTTACCCAAGCGGACGCGCTGAACTCGAAGCCAAGTCAGTCCCACTATTACCTCAAAGACGACCGCCTGAATCCGCAGCGTCCGAAGGACTGGACGACACCGATCGATTACCGTAATGGCACGGTGCATCTACGGTTGGAGGTGCTGGAAAAACCGGCTGGTGATCAGCCAACCTCTTGGAGCGTGTGCTACATCCCCTACAAAGGCCAAAACCACGGCTACGGTTGCATCGGCACGGGCGCGTATTCCAAGACAGGCGTGGTCGAAAAGGATCTCGACATGACGAAGTTCTGGCAGAATGACGACATCGTCTGGAGTCAGGGAATCAAAGAGATGCACCTCGTCCTCAAAGACGACAAAAACCTACACGCGCACAAGCGCCCTGATCCCGAAAAGTTCTTCCCTACGAAGGTGCGCATGACACTGATTCAGGTGTCCAAAGGTGCGACATATGATTCCAAGCTTGTGCCAGGACTGCCTTGATAAAACGCCGTTCATTGTTCTCCATGCACATCACTCGAGATAATCTGGCCCTCACGGACGAACAGGACCGCTTTAACATGACTGACGTCTGCGCTTTGATCCAAACGGCAAGCTGGGCAACGCATCGTGGGCCGGACCAGATTGCGGAATCGGTTCGCAACTCAACGAGTCTTGTTTTGACGCGTGATGGGCGGACCATCGGTTTTGTGCGGGCCATCACCGATCATTCCGTGAACTCCTACATCTGCGACTTTGTCATCGCGGAGGAGTGTCGCGGTGAAAAGCTCGGCACCTGGATGCTGGAGGTACTCATGACGCATCCTGACCTTGCGCAGACGAACCAACTGCTAATCCTAAAAGCGTGAATGGAAAAGCTCCCAATCTGGCGTGAAGGCTTATAGAATGGGGGAATGGAGCCCAAAACTGCCCTTCTCGAAACTCACCTAAAAGGTGAGTGCCCCGCGATCACCCTTCAGTCTGCGGACCGCTGGCCCGTGGATACGCCTGGTGGCCGCTTTTATGCAGAGTGGGATACACAGGCTCCCGTCACTCGGGAGGGCCAACTCATGTTCTTCTTTCAGTTCCTCCAAGCAGGTGCTCGCTGGAGCGAACTGCTCGCGGATTGCCCGCTGAGCTACATCGGCAATCGTGGCAGCGGTAAGCTCAACGTCATGGGCACTGTCATGTTGAGCATCCTCTGTGGTCATTGGCGCTACGCACACATCAACTCCGTGCGTGGTGACCAAGTCAATGCAGCGCTCCTGGGCATGGACAAAATCGTCAGCGAAGATGTGGTGCGCACAGCGCTCAAGCGCATGGATGAAGCCACCAGTCTGCGCTGGGTTCAGCGCCACATCATCGACTCCATCAGCCCGGCCTTGAGTCTGCCATGGATCCTTGATTTGGACACGACGGTGAAGTGTCTCTATGGCCATCAACAAGGAGCACAAATTGGTTATAATCCACGCAAGCCTGGACGCACCTCTCACATCTATCACAGTTACTTTGTCGCGAACCTACGCATCAGTCTCGGAGTGGAAGTGCTGCCCGGCAAAGCGAGCGCTGCACCCCATGGCATGAGTGGTCTATGGGAGATGCTCGAAAGGCTACCCCGTGAGCGTTGGCCCACCTTTGCGCGCGGCGACTGTGGCTATGGCAGTGAGAAAATCATGGTCGAGTTTGAAGGGCGTGAGCTGCCCTATTTACTCAAGCTACGACACACATCCAAAGTCAAAGCACTGGTGCGCGATCTCATGCGCCAGAGCGACGGGTGGCAGGACTGTGGTGATGGCTGGGAGGCCGCCGAAGCCACGATCAAGCTGAGTGGTTGGACACGTCCGCGGCGAGTCATCATCGTGCGCGAAGCACCCGCCATCGCACCCGTGGGAGAAAAAGCACGGCGGCGGCGGCGCGATCCCTTTGAGCTACGTGGAATCAAGGGCCAGCAGCTCAGCGACAGCCTCACCGCGCCTTGGAGCGGGCGCATTGCCGTGCTCATCACCAGCTTGGATAAGATCGCCTACCCGACCATCTGCATGCCCAAACAGTATCGTGATCGAGGCGACGCTGAGAACATCTATGATGAACTTAAAAACCAATGGGGATGGAGCGGCTATAGCACCCAAAAGCTCGCGCCGAGTCGGATCATGGCGAATCTCATCGCCCTGTTTTACAACTGGTGGAATCTGTATGTGCGGTTCTTTGACGAGCATCATCACCGAGAAGCCATCACCAGCCGCCCGGCCTTGATGCAAGGCGTCGCGAGGCAAGTGCAAAGCAGTGGTCAGCGCACCATCAAAGTGAGTTTGCTACACGAAAACGGCGAGCAGATTGCCG
Organism: Verrucomicrobiota bacterium; assembly: GCA_026397605.1. Classification (GTDB taxonomy): domain Bacteria; phylum Verrucomicrobiota; class Verrucomicrobiia; order Verrucomicrobiales; family Verrucomicrobiaceae; genus Prosthecobacter. The sequence continues at coordinate 27,326 of JAPLUM010000657.1, forward strand.
CCCTAGTGAGCCTGACAAGCAAGCAACTCCAACAGATAAAGCCCATCACGGAGCGATGGAGTGCCGAGCAGAAATGGTCACTGCTTTTGACCCGAATACTGCGTCGATGGCTAGGCGGGAAATGGCTTTCTGACTTACCACCAGAGGCCGGCCTCGTGCTCAGCGGCTGAACCAAGTCCCGTAAGTCTCTACGATCTCATGAAAAACCATCCGAGTCGCCGCTCGGCAGGTTATCCACACTCAAAAACTGTGCGCCATTCACGTTTTTAGGCTAATCACTGAAAACGCGCAGGCCTTCTATGAGCCGCATGGATTTTTTCAGCATCCTTTCACTTGCATGAAGAGGCTCAGGGCTCCAGTGGCTTGATCTGCCGTCCCTTCGTCACATCTGGCCGGGCAGGTCGCGGATCAAACCAGCGCCGAGATTCTAGCGTAGTGCATCAAAACACAATCACGGCACCGTATCTGCCGCGTCGAGATGATAGCTTTTTATCCACCATGCGACTTTTTCAGCATCGGTTGGCTCGCCATTGTCGAGGCGCTTTTTCCAGGTGCGTTGGTAGTCGCTGCGTTTGTCTTTTTGGATCTCCGCGAGTGGTGGTTCGGCAGCGGGATCGCCGGAGGTTCCTTGATCCTTGGTTTCTGCGATCCAGGTATCGAGGCGGGCGGTAAAGTCGGCCGTCGCCTGTGCATCGGGGATGGCATGGATGCCAGTAGGATCTTTTTTGAGATCGAAAAGCTCCGTCTCAGGCCGTGTGGGAGCCAGCCATTGCGCGGGGAAAGCGGCTAGCTTGCCCTGGCGTTGCAACTCACGCAGCAGCGGCATTCCAGGGTATTGATCCTCTTTGTAGCTGGACCAGTTCAGCCGCGACTGCTCAGGCTGAAAGTGCCGCACAAACCAACGATCCTGGGTGATGACGGCACGGATGCGATCCATGGCATCTCCACAGCGATCACGGGCGGCGAAGAGCTGCTCACGAGCTGGGAAATCACCGCTGAGGATGACCTTGCCCTGCATCCAATCGGGCACAGGCAAGCCAGCGAGTTGCAACGCAGACGGCGCGAGGTCGATGAGGCTCACGAGACGTTCTTCCACCTGATTAGCAGGGATCAGCGGCCCGCGTATGATCAGCGGCACCTGCAATCCTTCCACGCTGAGCCATTGCTTTCCCCAGGGCATGGGGCGCCCGTGATCGGCAAAGAAATGCACAATGGTGTTGTCGAGTACGCCTTCCGCCCGGAGTTGATCTAGAATGGCACCCACACGCTGATCCACCACCTCCACGCTTCGCTGATAGGCATACCAATCACGACGAACGAGGGGATGATCCGGGTAGTTTTCTGGCAACTTGATCTCAGCGAGTGCCGCAGCATCAAACGACTTCGGAATAGGAAACGGCCGATGCGGTTCGGTGATCTGAAACTGCGCAAAGAACGGCTGTCCCGGCTTCCGCTTGCGCCAGTCATCGCCATCGAAGAGCTGCTTTGCATCATGGGCAAAGTTGTAATGCGTCTTGCCTTTCGTGATCTTCTTACCACCACGCTCTGCTCCCGGTGCGGCGGCGTTCGTCACAAACCAGCCCGCCTCACGTAGGATCGTCGGCAATGGTTTGTACGGCGCAGGCAGTGGCTGCGGATTCTCTGTGTCATGCGGATGCAGCCCCGTCGTCGTTTGGTAGCAGCCGAGGATGAAAGCCGAGCGCGATGAACTGCATACCGGTGCCGTCGAATAAGCCCGCGTGTAGCGCCGCCCCTCTGCTGCGAGCTGGTCGAGATGCGGTGTCTTCACCTGCGCAAGGCCATATGCCCTTGTATCCGGCGACATGTCATCTGCAATGATCCAGACGATATTCGGAGGCGCGCCAAAGCCGTGCGCGGCGAGCAAGGAGAAGGTGAGGATTAGGTAAACTAGGGGACGAACCATTCACCGGTAACGAGAGGCCCGTTGGCATTGTTGCTGGCCAAAGTCGCTTCTCGCAAAAATCCGGTCAGAACAGTTGCTGGTTCAGATGACGTTAAGCCTGCATCGCGGCTTCGCGTTGGGCCTTCCATTTGCACTGGCCAGTGCGGGAAAGCTCGTCGCACTTCGCTTGGATACGCATGGACTTCATCTGCGGTTGGAAGCCTAGGCGACGGGTGATGCAGTCATGCAGCAAAGCCGCGTTTTCATCTTCAAATTCAACGACTCGATCGCAGTCGAGGCAAATCAGATGGTTGTGCTGCGGCTTATCCAGGAAATTAGGATCGTAAAAGGTCTGGTCACGACCGAGATCGACCTCACGCAGTAAATCGCAATCCACCAGTAGTTGCAGGGTCCGATAGATGGTGGCGCGGGAGATGGTGCGATCCAGCTTGCGGGTTTTTTCTAGCAATTCGTCGGCATTGAAATGGTCGTCCGTGGCAAAGGCAGCTTCGACAATAACGTCCCGCTGCTTGGTGCGGCGAAGGCCTTGGGCGACGAGGTGCGCTTCGAGTCGCTCTTTGATGCGTGAGTCCATATTGAGACGAGGTTAGCCTAATTGAGAATGCGTGCAAGCCCGCATCACCTCTGACCACCACCAAAGTAGTGGCCCAGCGCCTCCATCATGCCTTCACTCGCAGGTTTTGTAGCGACAAAGCCACCGTAACTCAGGACGTGCTCTTTAATCGGGGGCAGGCCATTCACAGGCGTGGCAATCATGCGTGCATGACGCGGATTGAGCATGGAAAGATCATTGTGATTATCTCCTGCGGCGAAACAGCGGGCCGCATCCAGCCCAAGAAGGCGGGCTAGCTCACTGAGAGCGGTGCCTTTGCTATAACCGCTATGGGAAAAGCGCAGGTAAATGCTATTGCGCTGATACCCGATATCCGGGAACTCGGATGCATGTGTCTCGATGAAAGTGGCGATGGTATCCATCTCTGCCTCCGTGGTGGCGACGATGCCTAGCTCCCCGCTATCACCCTCAAGAAAACTAGCATTGGTGGTCTTTACCATTTCACGGATGGCATTTAGAGACTTCTGATGATCTTTGATGAAGCGATCATTCGCTTTGCGCGCCAGACGATTCCAGCTGCCGAAATCAGTCCACTTTTTAAAAAGGCCTGGGCGGTAAATATCACACTCGCGAGCAATGATGTAATCTGGCTCCATGAAGATGCCGTATTGCGCGATACCCTGCACAGTTTGCTCCAGCGTGCGCCCCGTATTGATGACCCAAGCAGCGCCTTGAGCGCGGAGTTGCTGAATCATCTTCCCGAGTGAAGGATGAAAGACAGGGTCGCTATCTGGATGCACAAGTGTGCCGTCGAAGTCGAAACAGAGGATGAACGTAGGCTTGCGTGCGGCCATGAATAAGGTCCTATCACTCACCCGATCCAAGCTGACAGTCAAGGATTCAAGAAGGCCTTCCCATGCAGCACTAAGTCCAGGCAAACGATGGACCAGAGCACGGTCAGATAAGCATAAGTGATCATTCTGGCCGATGCCCGCCGCCGAGCTCTGCGCAAGATGCTTTCACAGGCCCAGACGAGACCCAGCGCCAAAGGTGCCAGCAGAGCGCGCAAGTGATCGCTAGGCCAGACGGCACTATCCCAGGCGGCGATGATTACCATGGTCAAAGTCACCATCACCGTGAAAAGGACTGTCGTGATCGTCTCAGGATGAAGCCTTTGACCTGCATGACAGGCGCGTGGCGTGCCACACCAGGTGACAATGAGTAGCATCAGAAGGACCAGCAGCAGACCGACGATGTGCCAGCCGCCATCATAGGCTAGGTTTTGCCACAGTTTCACTAGGCCTTCCTGAAGGCGTTGAAAAGCTTCCTCCTGAGTATGTGTGGCCACGTAAATTTGCGGCGTGGACCTTTCCTCCAGCGGCATTGATTTCAGGCTGACCGCATTCGGATGCTTGCGTATCCAGGCCTGTGCGGAAGCCTCGTCGTCCAGCCAGCGCACCTGATCCATGTAGCTAAAAAAGCCCTGACCAAACCTCGTGCGCGCCTCAACCATTCGCGAACCCGCGATGAAACCAAAACAAGAGGTGAACAGGATGATCCCAAACAAATGATTGCGCCAAAGCCACTGACTCGTCCCTTCGACATGGATCCAATGCGTTTTTAACCAACCCCAAGCGGCACGCAGGCTACTGATCAAAAGGAAAAGACCTAGCAAGGGTAGAACCCGGTCCTCTGCAAGGTAGGCCAAGGCACCGAAACACCCAGAGAGACCATACACCCACAGGGAATTTCTTTGCAGTGCATAAATGCAGGCCACCCAACAGAGTAAAAACCACACATGAAACAAACAGGCCCCCGTGAACCATGAAAGTGTCGGCAAAAATCCGTGCAACCCTGCAATGAGAATGATCAGTAAAGCCGCCGGAAGCGTGAAATTACGGGCACAAGCGATCCCAAAAAACAGCAAAAAACTAACCGTGAGCCCAAGCTGAAACAGCTGTGCCCTCTGTTTAAAGGCCGTTAAATTTGAGCCGTCATACGTCCAGGCCGCCACCCAAGGCCAAAGCGGCTGAGTCATGCCATCGGTGCGGTGCGGCATCATGCGCTTCATGGGCTCAGAAAAGCTGTGGCTGAAATCTGGGTTCGAATCCACCACACTCTGCTCTGTGAGCTTC
>JAPLUM010000011.1 GCA_026397605.1 Verrucomicrobiota bacterium
GTTAGCGACTGCGGCCAATTGTGTGCCGTCACTGGAGCAGGCGATGTCACACCAGAAGCGACTGCCTGCCGCAAAGGCTTGCTGCCAAGAACTCCCGCCATCTCTAGTCAGCCACAGGCCACCATTGGCTGAGGCTGCGGCAATGATCATATCGTCAGACGATATCGCGACACTCACCCAAGCGTGAAGACCTGCGACTTTCTGCTCAGTCCAAGTGCTGCCCGCATCTATGGAAACCCAAATCCTACTGTCGTTATATCCTGTGCTGGCGATGACTACCTTTTGGCCATCTGGCGAAACGGTGATCTTACCAGAAAAAAGAGACAGCCCAGGCACGCGCGACCAGTTGGCACCATCGTCATCTGAAACCAATATCTGGTCTGCCCCAGAATATCCATGAGGATAACCTACCATCCATAGCCGACCTGCATTGTTTGAAAAAGCGGCTGAAATCCAGATAGGAGTCATGTCGGGCTGGGTCAGTGTCACGCTCGGCACCAACGAATTGGAGACCGAGGATGTTTGCGCAGGGACCGTGTGCGGAGTCCAGGTGACTCCGCCATCCACAGAAATCAAGACACCGCCATACCCGACTGCGGCAATTTTTCTGCCATCTGGTGTGATCACGATCTCCTTCAAATAGCCGCTGGCTCGGCTGAAGCTGAGCGCCCAAGTAACACCGCCATCATTGGAAATCCAAATTTCGCTGCTGTAAGTCGTGATGATATCGCCGAAGAAATCGCGCTTTGTCGTTTTTGTTTCTGTGGCGACCATCCGGTTACCATTGTCCGAGATGGCGATAGATTTCCAATTACGAATACCCGCCATTACCCGTGCATTCCAAGTGGCACCAGCATCCGTAGAGATCCAAATATACCCGCCATCGACAACAGCGCCCATTCGAGAACCATTAGCCGAGCTAGCGATGCTGCTCCAGGCCGCACGACTGGGCGGAGGATCTAGCTTTACCCACGCTGCAAAAACGGGATTCCCAAGCAATAGAATAGAAATGAGCAGGCATCTCAAGATCGAAGCCTTATCCGTAACAGTGTTCTTCGGGATGATTAAACTCCTGTCAGTGAATCTCTAGCCAAGAACGCATTATAATCCAGGGTTATTGCTATCAAACTTGCTTGGCGCAGCAGCGATGAATTAGTGAAGACGCCGTGCCTTTCGTAGAGCTATGACGATCAAAGCCCCCGCTTTCATCAGCAGCTTCGGCATCAGTTTTATTCCGTTGTCGGCAAGGAAGACGCCTTCTTGTATTTGTGAAGTGCTCACCGTTTTTCCGAGACGTTGGTTTTGATATAAAACTCAGGCACAATCAGAGGTTTTCAACCATTGAACCGAGGGTGAACTGATTTTAACCACGGTTCAGGACATTTGAACCCAGGTTCAAATCAGTTGAACTCGGGGTAAATCAATTGATCCGTCGATCAAAGCCTGTAGTCCACGGACTGAAAGCGCAGTCCGTGGTTCAAACGATTTTAACCTTGGGTAAAATCATTTTACCCCTGGGTAAAAGCCATTCAACTCGGGTAAATTCATTTGAACCCAGGGTAAATAGCAGCAGCCCGTGGATAAACCTAAATGACTCACGGACCGAATCATTGTAACTCTAGCTCAAGCGCCCCCAGAGCTGGGTAAATCCATTTTACCCGAGGACCTAATCCATTGATCTCATGAGTGTAATGGTGTTGAAGTGACGTGTTTGAGCATCCATTTGGCCACGGTGGCATAAATGGGGAAGTAGGTGATCAGTACATTGTCATGATCGGCCTCTGGGACGTCGATCCATTGTTTTTCAATCGTCTCTGGTAGAGCGGCATACAGACGCTGGCCTGAT
>JAPLUM010000574.1:0-9122 GCA_026397605.1 Verrucomicrobiota bacterium
CCTTCAGATTTTGCCCGAGCGATTTGAGTCTCGTAAAATGATACCAGAGCTGCCTTACGCATCACGGTAGCATCTAGGATCTCGCCAGCTTTCAGTGGGGTGCTATCCTTCAGCACTTGAACGGAGCCGTCGGCTTTGACTAGCTCGATACGCACATTGGTAGCGGCTGGTATCGTGACGGATTTTTCATTGCCAAAGAAATCGCCCTCGCTCAATGAAGCCACATTCGTCTTCGAGTCAGTCGCCCACTCGGCATTCACATGCGGATGTTTTTTGGCGTAATCTTTGACCGCTTTTGGTGCACGGCGATCTGAGTTACCCTCACGCAGCACTGGATTGACGGCAGAACCCAGAACCTTTGAGTAGCGTGCACGAGCATCTTTCTCAGCCTCTGTCGCAGGCACCTCAGGGAAGTCTGGCAGCGCATAGCCTTTGGCCTGGAGTTCTGCGATAGCCGCCTTGAGCTGAGGGATGGAGGCACTGACGTTGGGCAATTTGATGATGTTTGCCTCAGGAAGCAGCGTCAGCGCACCGAGCTCAGCCAGATGATCATTCACACGCTGTGACTCAGGAAGCAGGTCTGAAAACACAGCCAAAATTCGGGCTGCGACCGAGATGTCACGTGTCTCTACCGAAATACCACTATGCTTGGTGAAAGCCTGAATGATTGGCAAAAGTGAGTAAGTAGCGAGAGCTGGAGCTTCGTCGGTCTTTGTGTAGATGATGATGGGCTTGGCGGACATGTCAGGGGGAGTTTTAAAGAATCAGAGTTTAGCGTTAAACGATTCCGAGCCACTGCGCAACGATCAAGGCTTTGGGGAGTCGCAGGAAAAGCACCATCCAGACCAAAGATGAGGAATTAGCTACCTCGGATGAATTTTAAGATTGCTCATTTTCCCGCATGAACTCACACTTCGAGTCCGATCTAATATTCCCATGAATTCACAACCTCTCTCACGTCGTCGTTTTGTTGGCGCTGCTGGCCTAGTGGCTGGCAGCATGATTACACGCCCTATCTTCGGTGCTGATGCGCCAAGCAATAAACTGAATGTCGCCCTCATCGGCGTTTGGGGCCGCGGGCTGGCTCATTATGATGCCATCTCGGAGGAGAACGTCGTCGCTCTTTGTGACATCAATGAAGCACGCTTCCCCGACGCTTTGAAACGCTTCCCGAACGCCACAACTTATGTGGATTGGCGTAAGTGCCTGGATCATAAGGGCTTGGATGCTGTGGTCATCTGTACTTCCGACCATACCCATGCGTTCATCGCTAACTGGGCGCTGAAGCGTGATCTGCATGTCTATTGTGAGAAGCCACTGGCCATCACGGTCAATGAGGCCCGAACCGTCCGCGCAACCTGGGAAAGCAAAAAAGGCAAACTGGCCACTCAGGTCGGCATGCAGCGTCATGCGCAGCAGAACTTCAATCGTGTCCGCGAACTCGTGCGCGACGGTGCTATCGGCGACCTGAAATCGTCCTATGCCTGGGGTAACCGTAAGCTGCCAAAACCAGGGTATTTCCCAGAAGAAGGCACTCCGCCAAAGGGTTTCAATTATGACCTGTGGCTTGGCCCATCCCCCTATCATCCGTACAATCCAGCCTACTTCTCGGGTTCCGCTGGTGCCAACTGCCTGTCTTGGAACATGTTCTGGGACTTCGGTGCGGGCCAGATTGGCGACATGGGAAGTCACACCATGGACCTCCTTTGGAACGCTATCGATGCAGAACTGCCAACTTCTGCTGATGCCAAAGGTGAGGCCATGAATTCAGACGTCACCCCTGTGGAGTGCGAGTCTCACTTTGAACATCCTGCCAATGATTGGCGTGGTCCGATCTCTGTGAGTTGGTATCAGGGTGGTGCCATGCCGCGCTCCCCTGTTCCAGCAATCGACCTCACCAAGATCGGCCACGGCGTCATGTTTAAAGGCACGAAAGGCTTCCTTGTGGCCGACTTCGATACGCGGATGGTCATTCCGTTTGGAGATAGTGCTGACCTCACCTATTACAAGCCACGCACAGCAGAGACGCTGCTACCGCCTGTGGGTGTCTTCCAGAAACAATGGTTCGATGCCTGCCGCGATCCCGGCAAAAAGACAGCCTGTGACTTTGGCTACAGCTCAAACATGATCGAGCAAATGCTGCTCGGGCTTGTGGCTTATCGTGTTGGCAAAAAAATCCAATACGATCCGAAAACAGGCACCAGCCCTGACACCCCAGAAGCCAATGTCTTCATGGGCAAACAGTACCGCGAAGGCTGGTCTATCGACGGTTAAACGGCTCCCCAATAACTCCATGTGTAACCGCATTTTTTGTCTGTGTTACTCATGGAGTTTTCTTTTGCTGAGCATCCTAATCTGTCCGCTGCCTGCCCGTGCAGCAGACTACTTTGATGAGGCAACAGGAAAGACTCTGTTTGCGTTTGATCAGGTTTCGATACCCCACACGCAGAATTTAAAGTTAGAAATGCACGCGCCGAAGCGACACTCGGCCAACCCAGTCGTGCAGCGAGGAGCACCCGGATCGGTGGATGCGCATGGAGTGCAGTTCTATGGATCCATTATTCGTGAGTCGGGCAAATACCGTCTGTGGTATGTCGCGTTTGATGATCAGGTGAAGTCCAAAATTGCCTCAGCCCGCTGGCGGGCCGCTTATGCAGAAAGTCTGGACGGGGTCACTTGGACAAAGCCGCATCTTGGACTCGTCCAGTTTGGTGGAAATAAGGACAACAACCTTTTGAACATGGGCAATGAGCCCTGGGGATTTGTGAATCTGAAGGTGATCAAAGATGAAGCTGATCCTGATCCGGCACGAAGATACAAAATGACAACGCATGTCTATTTTCGTCATCATACTCGCCTTGGCACCTTACTACCGTTCGTCAGTCACGATGGATTGACCTGGAAGCCAGTCAAAGAGGTGACTCCAGTAAAAGGGGAATTGAAGAAGGAAGATTTATTTATTCCAGGCGTTCATTTTGAGCCCTGCGGCGGCCTCTATCAGTGGCAAGGCTGGTATTTGATCAATGGTCAAAACGCCCTGCCAGGCGTTCATCATTATCAGGGGCGAGTCGTGCGCGTTTATCGCAGCCGCGACTTTATCAACTGGTCGCCGACCAGCAGCATCGCCTTTGTCCGCACGCCTCAGCATGACTATTTAGGTGCCGGCAAGAGTCGTGAGGGCGAGCAAAATCATGAAGGCATCAGCGTTTGGGATCGGCGTAATGTCCTACTCGGCATCTACGGCCGCTGGCATGGTGCCAAAGATTGGAAGGATGTGAGTGTCGATTTAGGCTTTGTAATGAGTCATGATGGTCTGAATTTCCGCGAACCCGAGCATGAATGGACCTTTTTAAAGCACGGCAAAGACGGTGAATGGGATCAAGGCGGGGTCTTACAGGGACAGGGCTTTGAAAACATCGGTGAGCAAACGTTTGTCTATTACGGTGCCTGGGACCCACGCGCCACAGGTGGGGCTGAAGTAGCCCGTGGAGGCATCGGCATCGCGGTGATACCGCGTGACCGCTTCGGCACGCTCAGGGTGGATGAGAGTGGCAAAGGCCCTGGAGATTATCAGTTGCCTGAGATTCGCAGTGAGTTCATTACGAATGAGATCGAAATCACAAAACAGCCACGCTTTTATCTCAATGCAGACGGACTTGGAGCACAGGCATCTTTGAAAATTGAATTGTTGAATGATCGGGAACAGCCGCTTCCGGGATATACAGCCAACGTTCAGAGCAGTGGATTTCAAACACCGGTTGTATGGCAGCAGAACGTCAGCCCATTGCCTGATCGCATGCACATTCGAGTGACCTTTGAAGGTGCCCAAAACACCGACATTCGATTCAGTGCACTTTACCTCCGCCCTTGAGAAAGCTTTCAGCCTAGCATCTCTTCAACTAATACAGCAGGAGATGAATCTCACGGCTCGTGAGCTGACTCGTGTCTTGGACGGCGACTAGATCACCCATTTGCTCCATTTGATTCAATTCAGACACAAATTCCGGCACGATGGGGAAGTCGATTTCTGTGAGCAAAACTTCCTCTGAGATGGCGACTGGCGACTGGCTGGCAACGGTGGTGGAGGCATCCTGCTGGGTAACAAGGGCAAAAGACGCGGCGAGCATCACGACGGCAGTGGCAGCCGCCCAGGTGAGTCCTGGGGAAATCGCAGTATTGTCCTGCCACCAACCTCTGATTTTGGCCAGCAGACCATGCTCCTGAGGGGTTTGGCGGGCTTCCCTGACGACGTTTTGGACAAAATTGGCACGCGGCTCCGCGGGCTTGGCTTTGCGAAGCAGGTCCCAGACAGGGTCATTGGGGGGTAACGGTTCCATATTGAAAAGAGTAACCTCGGTTCCTGACAAAAGTTTCAGAACTGGGGTGATTTTTCAGAAAATCAGCCTGGCGGCCAATCGAGCGGACGTCCGGCAAGCAGGTGAACATGCAGGTGGGGGACAGATTCACCACCGTCTTTCCCGTGATTGATGACGAGTCGGAACCCCTGACTGCGGTCCTTGATGCCGAGCTTATCGGCGATTTTACCTGCCGCTAAAAGCAGGGCTCCAAGGGTGGCTTGATCTTCAGGCTGGGCCTCACCAACACGAGGAATCAGTTTTTTCGGCACGATCAGGACATGGATCGGTGCCTGGGGCTGGATGTCGTTAAAAGCAGCGACGAGGTCGTCCTCATAGACCAGCGGGGCGGGGATCTCACGGTCGATGATCTTTTGGAAGATGGTTTTTTCTGTCATGAGTTAGGCTTAGCGGAAAAGCTCTTCCTGGCCAGTATCGCGGGTGCGGCGACTGTCCAGACCTTTGATTTCATCGATAAATTCACCCACGTCCTCAAACTGACGGTAAACCGAGGCGTAACGAACGTAGGCCACATGATCCACAGCTTCCAAGTGGCGCATGACTTTGGCCCCAATGACCGTGGAGGGGATCTCTCTGTAGCCTTCTTCTTCCAGTTCATTGGCGATGTCGTCCGCCATCTGGTCGATCTGCTCCATTTTGACCGGGCGTTTTTCACAGGCTTTGCGCAGGCCAGAACGGAGTTTTTCTCGGTCGAAGTTTTGCGGCGCGCCATTGCGCTTCACTACTCGCAGTTCCTCACGCTCCACGATCTCATAGGTGGTGAAGCGGAAATTGCAGCGCATGCACTCGCGGCGTCGGCGTATGGCCTGCCCTTCCCGCGCCTCACGCGAGTCGATCACTTTATCTTGGGAACTTCCGCACTTTGGGCAGCGCATAATTGGGGGGAGATAAAGATGACACCTGTCGCAGGAATCGCAAGCTCAGCGTTTAGGTCGGCTGTTAGGCTGAGTCTAGGTGCTCTTTCGGCACTCCGAGCAGATCTCATCTCCGGCATCATTGATGCGGAAGTAGAGGGATGGATCGTCCACCTCGGTTTTTTGGCACAGGCTGCACTGATGAAAAAAAGGCGCGGCAGTCGGTGAGGCCTCTTTGAACTGAGTCCGCTTTTTCATGACCTTGGCCATGTGAAGGCGGTCACGGACAAATAGATTCAGCCTAAACGCACCCCAGGCCTGTTCTAAGCCGCGCCCGAGCCACATCAGCATCATGGCCGAAAGCACGGCAAACAGGACATTCAAGGTTGTGGGAATGAAAAGGTAAGTCACCAGCCGCCAGACTTGCCCACTCAGGATGCGTGGTCCATCCAAGCTCAGGAAATCCAGGTAGCGATCCCGAGCTTCAGCGGACTGCATGACAAAGATGGCAAAGGTCAGGAGCTTTAGTCCAGCAACGATTTGCACTAGCCCAGGAATGGCAAAGCGGCCAAAGCGTGATTCGAGTCTATCTAAAAGTGGCATGTGAAAAGGATACGCGCATGGGTGGTAACTGCGCTGGAGTCTTTCGCTGCCAATGCCGCGGAGGGCAAGAGTTTCTCCATTCAGGCCTGACTTGAGAAAGTGAGGTGACGACTTGCCAAATGGCGTATGTTTCCAGAGATCTGATGCCTACGCCTATTTTCACCGTCTTTACCCCGACCTACAATCGCGCTCATACGCTGCATCGCTGCTATGAGAGCCTGAAGGCACAGACCTTCCGTGACTTTGAGTGGTTGATCGTGGATGACGGTTCCACAGATGGCACCGCCGATCTCGTGGCCGCCTGGCAGGCTGAGGGGCTGGTGCCGATGCGCTACGAGCCGCTGCCGCATGGCGGGGCGCACCGTGTACACAATCACTGCCTCCAATCAGCCTGCGGCCAGCTCTACATCAAACTCGACTCCGATGATGCCTGTGAGCCACAGGCGCTGGAGCGTTATTGGTTTCATTGGAATGCCATCCCTGAGGCTGAACGTGCAGGTTTTTCAGGCGTCACGGCGCTCTGTCATGACCAGAATGGGCAACTTGTCGGCACCCTCTTTCCCTCTGATCCGCTCGACTGCACAGCCGCAGAGCTGGAGTATGTGCACAAGGTCACAGGAGAAAAATGGGGCTTTTTACGGCTGGACGTTCTGAAGCAATTCCCCTTCCCTGAGGCAGATGGGAATTTTGTCCCAGAATCCTACGTCTGGTCCCAGGTCTCTACCCGCTACAAAACCCGCCACATCAATGAGCAACTGCGCGTCTGGTGGATGGATGCACCCTCCTTGGTGCATGGTCCAAGTGATCCCGCCAAGAATGCCGATGGCCACCGGCTCATGTATCAAATGGTGCTGAATCTGGAAGCACGCTACGTCACCGCCGCTCCCATCAAGCTCTACAAAGTCGCCGGTCTCTACAGCCGCTTCAGCCATCATTGCGGCGTCGGTCTGCTAGCGCAGGCTCTGGGGGTGCACGGCATTTTACCACGCCTGCTTTGGCTGCTAGCTGCCCCTATCGGCACCCTGCTCTATTGGCGAGATCGACTGCGGAAAAGCCGCTCTTAAGCCGCACGACCTTCCTCTGTATCCATCAGATCAAAGAAAGTCATGATGTCCTCACGATGTCCAAGCCCAGCTTCAGCACGCTGTTCGATCAGTCCATTGGACGCCTCATCACGCCAGCCGCGCTTGGTCATGAAGCCATTAAAAAGTCGAATATGCTCCGCATCCGGTGCGCGACCATTTTCCAGGCACCAAGCCAATACCTCCTCATCCGTGCCACCTTCAAGAACCCGCTGAGTCAGGGCATCAAAAGTCACGCCCAGAAGGGTACAGACGCGGTCGTCAAAGGTGCGCTTGCCTTCGATAAATCCCAAGTGATACCCGTCCGGCAGCTTGCCGTCACGTGCTTGAAGTCTGATTTTATCGACGATGCGACCAAAGACCATAATGCCGCCGACCATGTCGCGAGGAGAACGTAAAGGAAATGCCATGAGCGCAGATAGCGTGGGCTGGTCAGAGGTCAATCACGTGCTGATGCCTTAGTCCTGCCACACCCCCGCTGCCCTCAGCACCGTCTCATGCACGGCGATGTCATGCGCTGCATCCCAAGCCAGCTGCTTTTCTCCACGCACGATTTTGGCTAGGTCTAGAAATTCGCCCACATAGCGGTCTTTTGGCACCTCCAGCGTGATGGCTTGCGTGCCCTTTTTGTAGCCACCGCAGGCCTTGCTCAGAGATAGATTCACCTTACCCGACTCCAGCGGCAGGATTTCAAAAGTGCCCTCCGTGCCCGAGACATTAAAGCGCCTGCGGGGTCCGCCAAAAGGGTCGGCATGATTGCAGCGGATCACCGCTGTGGCCTTGGCATATTCCAGGACGGCCATTTGGTTATCCTTCATGCCATCACTGCCCACAGGCGTGGAAAAAGCGTGTACTGCCTTGGGTTTCCCCATCACTGTCAGCACCGCGTCCGTCACATGACAGGCGAGCTCAAAGCAGCCCCCGCCTGGTAGCGCGGCGAGCTGAGCGCGCGTCTTTGGATCAGCCATCTTACCCATCGCGGCATCGATCTCAGTGATCTCTCCCAGCCAACCTTCGCGGACGGCTTTAAAGAGCAGCTCAAAGGCAGGATTGTAGCGCAGCATGTAGCCCATCTGCACGGTGAGTCCACGCTTCTCGGCCTCCAGCCGCATGGCTTTAAAGCTGGGATGATCCAGAGATCCAGGCTTGTCCAGATGAATGTGTTTTCCCGCCTCAATGCAGCGCATGGCAGTGGCACAAGAGTCTTCGATAGCGGTCTCTACAGCCACCACTTTCACGTCAGGCATGGCCAAGAGTTCAGCCTCCGTGAGTCTTGGTAGCCCCTCATAAATCTCAGACTTCACCACGCCTGCCGGTTCCACAATCCCCACGACATCCCAAACCCCAACCAGACCACGCATTGACTGCATCTTGCCTCCCGCATGAGCATGGGCAGTGCCGATTTGGCCAATTTTCAGCCTTGGCGCACTGGCATAAACAGCAGGTGTAACCACAGCAGCTGCCGCAGCGATGAAGTGTCGTCGATTCATGGAATAGGAAGTGTTAAACTTGAAGCAACCCAAAGAACGCGGCAGTATCGTCATCTCATGCGCTTGTCTCTTAATCTTCGTTCGTTGACCTGGAAAAAAGTCATCCTACTCGGCTTCATTAGCGCGGTCCTTGTCGCCTTACTTATCTGGGGCAGCGATGCCTGGGTGAGGCGGTCATCTTTATATTGTCATCAACAGATCGACAAAGTCCCCGCCATCTCCGTAGCCGTGGTGCTGGGTTGCTCGCCAAAAGTGTCTGGCAGGCCCAATCTTTTTTACACCCATCGGATCGACGCGGCAGTGGCCTTGCATCAGGCCGGCAAAGTCAAAGCCTTCATCGTGAGTGGCGACAATGGCACCCATCAGTATGACGAGCCCACCGCCATGAAGGAGGATCTCATTGCTCGCGGTATCCCTGCCGACATGATTTACTGCGACTACGCCGGCTTCCGCACCCTGGATTCCGTCCTGCGTGCGGATACCATCTTTGGTCAAAAGCGTTTCCTCATCGTCTCCCAGCATTTTCATAATGAGCGCGCCATCTTCCTCGCCCGTCAGCATGGCCTGGAAGCCGAAGCCTTCGATGCCAAAGACGTCTCCCGCCGCATCGCCTTCACTACCCACCTCCGCGAATACTTCGCCCGCGTGCAGGCCGTGCTTGATGTCACCCTGCTCCAGACCCAACCCAAATTCGCTGGCCCTAAGGTGGTTGTTAGT
>JAPLUM010000574.1:9183-14175 GCA_026397605.1 Verrucomicrobiota bacterium
ACGGGTCAAATTGAGCCTGCTCGCTTGTCTTTTTTCTATCAAATGGGACTCGCTGTTGTGGCGCTGACGATGGTGCTTCTGCCCCTCATCTACATTGCGCTTATTGTTGCAGTTGGCTGGAGTGTCTGGTGGCATCTAATGAATGATGGGGCGCTCTTTAGTGGCATGCGTGGCCGTGCCATCATCATTGGTGTCGTTCTTTATTTAGGGCCTGCCGTTGCTGGAGCCATTTTTGTGCTTTTCTTGATCAAGCCACTCTTTTCTCGTGGCTCTAAAGCGCCACCACCCTTCAAGTTACAGGAAGCGGATGAACCTGAACTCTTCTCTTTAGTCAGGAAAATTTGCCAAGTCATTGGTGCGCCAGAGCCGCGAGAAATTCGCTTGGATATGCAGGTGAATGCTTCTGCTGGTTTTCGCCGAGGTTGGCTTAGTTTCTTTGGCAGTGATCTTGTGCTTGTCATCGGATTACCTCTGGCTGCTGGCATGACTATGAGGCAGCTGGCTGGAGTCTTAGCGCATGAATTTGGACATTTTGCGCAAGGCGCTGGAATGCGCTTCTCTTTCATCATCCGCAGCGTCAATGGCTGGTTTGCACGAGTCGTCTATGAGCGCGATCACTGGGATGATAAGCTGGATGAGTGGGCGACGAATGAAAACATGTGGGTGAAGCTTGTTTTCTCGCTCGCCAAGGGCGGTGTCTGGTTCGGACGTCGTGTGCTCTGGTGTCTGATGCAGGTGGGACATGCCATCAGTTGCTTCATGTCTAGGCAGATGGAGTTTGATGCCGATAGCTATGAGGCAAAAGTGGCTGGAAGCACTGAATTTGCCAAGACCGCCGAGCGTCTTCAGCTTCTAGGTGCAGCTCACGGTGCAGCAATGAACGATGCCTACCAAACTTTTCAGACCCAAGAACTCCCGGATGATTTACCTGCCTTAGTCGTCTGGCGCGAGAGCGTGATTTCAGAAAAAGCTCGTCAGCAAGTGACGGAACATTTTAAGGAATCCAAGACAGAGTGGAATGAGACGCATCCAGCCGACTCTGACCGCATCAAAGCAGCGTTGGCTTTAAACGCCGCAGGGTTGTTTCATCTGGAAAATCCAGCTTCAGAACTGTTCTCCGACTTCACCTCACTCAGCCGCGCAGCTCTGCAACGATGGTCCAGGATCGCCAATCCGCCGATGAGTCAGACAAAAACATCGATGCGTTTTATGGCAAACGGTTCCACTTCATGCGTCTGACCCCACTGGCCTTAGATGGTGCAGTGCCTCTTTTCGAGGCTCAGGAACAGATCGAGAAAAACGGTGGTTACTACGATGCGCTGTTGATCCAATTGGGCGACATCGAAAGTCAATACCGCTCGCAGACCATTGGCTTGGATCTCATTCGTGCTAAGTTCTCCTTTTCAGCGCCCCAGGAATTTTATCTGAGTGATAGCACTGAACTTTCTGCCAATGCGGCAGTCAGCAGCACCCAGACAAAACTTGCAGAGCTGACCTCCAAGATGCAGCCCTTTGAGCAGGCCATGAATCATCGGCTTAGCTTCTGTCTTCGATGGATTCTGAGTCTGGGAGATTCCGCGCAGAGTCAGCGGCTCAGCTGCCTGCTTACCGCTCAGCAGCGTCTTGCCTCAGCAATTCCTGATTTACTTCAGACTTCACGCGCAGTTGGTTCACTGAATCTACTGCTTCAAAACGCAGCCAATCATCAGGACAAATTCACTTTAGAGCGGCAAGCACGTCAGATCTGCGAGCGCATTGAAACGGCTACCAATCGCTGCATCGGGATGTTGGAAAAAGCCGTGCATCCGTATTTTGAAAATCAGCCACCGATCTCAAGTGTGCTCCGACTTCCCGCCAAAGGAGTACATGAATTTGCCCGTGCTCATCAGCTTTCCCAAATCTGCACCGAAGCCCTGATTCCCCTCCTCGTACGCGTGATGGGAGACCTCTGTGGCTTGGCCTTGAGTGTCGAGCAGTCCATCCCCAAAGATGCCGCGCTTACTTTGCCGTCGGTTCAGGCATACTCACCCTATGCGCCAAACGATGCGCGTGAGATTGCGCCCTACTCCGCTTCAAACCTACCGCCACCTTCAGGTTTTTGAAAATCGATCCGGTTTTCAAATGGCCCACCGCGTGAGTTTTTAAACATGCCTTACCCATGCCTGAGTTTGCTTCTCTCTAATCAACAGGCCCATTCAAAGTTCACGAAGAAATGCGTTCCTATCAATACCAGTTTGAAGCCAGCATCGAACACACAAAATATGGCAGGATGTTTTATAGCGGAGTTTTTCTGCCTGAAGAACTACTCGCCGCTTTACCGCAGGCACGTGAGCGTGGATTCAGACTTGTGGGAGAGGTCGGTGGCCTTTTCAGCGAATTTGGACTCATGGCCTTTAAGAGCGCTCGTTATGTGGTGTTTCCGAAAGGCTATCTGGCCGAGGCTAAATTAAAAATAGGGGATGTCGTGAAACTCCGGTTTTCTCCAGTCGATCCTAATCATGTCGAAGTTCCCCATGAACTCGAACAAGTGTTGAGTTCTACACGAGGAGGTAGTACCGCATGGAATCGCCTTACGTCCGGCAAGAGAAGGGAGTTGGCGTTTCGTGTGGCTTCAGCTGCACGGGAAGAGACGAGGATGAAAAGAGCCTTACAAATCGCTGAGGATCTGGTTACTCCAACCTCATGATGGAAAAAACTGCATTTTCGAAGGTGAACATTCAAGGTTTATGACTGGCAGCTTTAGCAGGACACAAGCTAGAAAGCCGATGCTACCTGACTCCGATCTTCTCCACGGGGATCGCTTCGAAGCCGAGCTTTAAAGCAGGTGACTCGGGCTTGAGCCGGAAGTCGTCGTTATTCCAATCCACGAACATCGGATCGGCGATGAGGCTGTGGTTGTCCCAGCCTTCGGCCTGCCAGGAGGTCCATTCGTTCATGGGTTCGGCCTCGGTGATGCGGAGGTCGCCAAAGAGGATCTGACCTTGCGCTTCGTGGCTGTCGATGCGGAGCCAGAAGGTGGTCATCCAGGGCTTCCATTTGGGCTCATTTTCGCGAAGCATGCTGCCGGTGACTTCGATTTCTTTCCACTCAGGGGTGACGGTGAAGTTGGTGTTGTTAGTCTGCCAATAACCGCCACCGCTTTTGTAAGAGGCTAGGGAAAGGCTGATGCGGGCGCTGGGCTCCGTGGACTTGACGCGCAAACGCACGCGATAGGCGGCTCCAGGCTTGATGGGCAAGTCGGGGCCATGAACGACGCTTTTGGGATTCTTGGAGTCTTTCCCAATCGCGCAATCCACGCGCAAGGCACCGTTTTCGGCTTTGAGCTGGACTGTTTTGTTGGGTCGGTGAATAAAATTCCAACCTTTGGGCGTCGTGCCAGCTTCCGTGTGATCAAAGGTCTCGGAGAGCAGCGGTGGGCCTTTGTCTGGACCGACTTGGTTAATGCCGGTGACGACGGGATGCTCGCCATTCCAGGCGAGGTTGTAGTCGAGCTTGTTCCACTTGGCGTTGGCATGGCGGATGTCGCCATACTTCACACCAGCAGTGTTTCCAAACATGATGTTATGTTGGAAGACATTGCCGCTCATCATGGTGCCGTCGTCGCGGAAGGCGTCTTTGGGATGCAACTTCATGCCGCGCATGCTGACCCAGGCTGGCTCGCCAGCGACAGACTCATAGCCTTTGATCATGGTCGGACCGTGAGTTTTCCAGTAGTGTTGCTCCTTTGTCCAGCCGTGCAGATCAAACTGAAACTTGCCACCGAGGGCGAAGATGTTGTTTTCGACGATACAATCGCGGGCGTTGTGTAGATGGATGGGTGTGTGGGCGACGCGGAAGACAATGTTACCGATGATGTCGAGGCCGCCGCTGTTATCGTCTGGGTAGAGGCCGAAGGTGAACCACGGATGCTTCAACCCACCCGCTTCCTGACCGCAGCCGATGATGTCGTGAATCAAATTATACCGCCACTTGCTGCCGCGGCTGCTGATCCAATCGCGCCCGCCAGTGTAAACCGCGCCGCCGTCCTGAGTCTCAAGGCAAAGATGATGCAGGTGGTTGTACTCGACGATGAGATTGTTCCCGCTCATCTGCACGCCCATGCGCGGGCCGTCGTGGATATGGCAATGACGCACGGCATTGTCCACACCATACATGCTGACGCCGCAGGCGTTTTTGTTGAAGACGCCCATGTGGTGAATGTGGCAATCTTCGGCGACGTGACCCGGTCCAGTGAGCGTTTTGCGATCGCCGCCATTGAGGCTGATGCCGTTGCTGCCGGTGAAGCTGATTTCGCAGTGGGAGATGCGGACGTTTTTGCCATCGCTGACTCCGACACCGCTACCGCCGAAAGCACCGACATTGGTGATGACGCATCTTTCGACGAGGCAGTCTTCCGCTCGCTCAAAGGTGATGGCACTGCCGTGGCAGCCAGTGAGTGTGAGTCCGCGAATGGTGATGTTTTTGGCACCTTTGATTTTAAAGAAGGCGTCGGTTATGGGGATGCGGATGTCTGGCAGCTCGGAATTCCGCGCTACATCAGGCCAGAAGTAGAGTAGGCCGCTGTGTCTGTCGTAGAACCACTCGCCGGGAGCGTCGAGCTCTTCGAGGGCGTTTTGGAAGTGGTAGCGGTTATAGGGGTGGAGGTCGTAGCCGCAGTCTTTTTTCAGCGTGAGCAAACGCGTGGCGGAATCGAGTGAGACGACGGCCTCAATAAAATTCCACCAGCCGTATTGGGCAAAGACGTTGAGCTCCACATCCTCAGGATGCGCCCAGCTGCGCAGGTCTGCAGGCTTTACATACATGGTGCGTTTCCAAAGATGCCCCTCAGGAGCGCCAGTAGGCGGGAAAGCCGGCACAAAGGCCCAGCCTCCATAGAGCGGGTCCTTCGCGTCGAAGTTCGGATAACGAGCAAGGATCTGCCGACTGCCATCGCAGAGCAGTTGTTTCGGAAGGAAGCCTTTGGGGAGGAGTTTTGAGACATCGGCTTTAAGG
>JAPLUM010000635.1 GCA_026397605.1 Verrucomicrobiota bacterium
TGCGCGGTTTTGGCGCCTTCCTGCGGGAGTGTTTCGTCGTGGAACTCGCGGGCGCGCTCGGGGTCGAGGCCGAGGTTGAACTGATCCTCCCAGCGGAATTCGAAGCGGGCTTTGCTCAGGGCGTTGTCGCGGTATTGGGCGCCGGGGTGGCCTTTGGCGAGGTCGGCGGCGTGGGCGGCGAGTTTGTAGGTGATGACGCCGGCTGTGACGTCCTCTTTGTTGGGGAGGCCGAGGTGTTCCTTCGGCGTGACGTAGCAGAGCATGGCGCAGCCATACCAACCGATCATGGCGGCGCCGATGCCGCTGGTGATGTGGTCGTAGCCGGGGGCGATGTCGGTGGTGAGGGGTCCGAGGGTGTAGAAGGGGGCCTCGTGGCACCATTCGAGCTGCTTGGCCATGTTTTCCTCGATCATGTGCATGGGGACGTGGCCGGGGCCTTCGTTCATGACCTGGACGCCTTTGGCCCAGGCGCGTTTGGTGAGTTCGCCTTGGACTTCGAGTTCGCCGAACTGGGCTTTGTCATTGGCGTCGGCGATGCTGCCGGGGCGGAGGCCGTCGCCGATGCTGAAGCTGACGTCGTAGGCGGCCATGATGTCGCAGATGTCGTCCCAGTGGGTGTAGAGGAAGTTTTCCTTGTGATGGGAGAGGCACCACTTGGCCATGATGCTGCCGCCGCGGCTGACGATGCCGGTCATGCGGGAGGCGGTCATGGGGATGAAGCGCAGCAGGACGCCGGCGTGGATGGTGAAGTAATCGACGCCTTGCTCGGCCTGCTCGATGAGGGTGTCGCGGTAAATTTCCCAAGTGAGGTCTTCGGCTTTGCCGTTCACTTTTTCGAGCGCCTGATAAATGGGCACGGTGCCGATGGGCACAGGGCTGTTGCGCAGGATCCATTCACGGGTGGCGTGGATGTTCTTGCCGGTGGAGAGGTCCATGACGGTATCGCCGCCCCACTTGGTGGCCCAACGCATTTTTTCGACTTCTTCTTCGATGCTGGAGGCGACGGCGCTGTTGCCGATGTTGGCGTTGATTTTGACGAGGAAGTTGCGGCCGATGATCATGGGCTCGCACTCGGGGTGATTGATATTGAGCGGGATGATGGCGCGGCCTGCTGCGACTTCAGAGCGGACGAACTCGGGGGTGATTTCGTTCGGGATGCGCTGGGGGAAGCGCTTGAAGATGCCAGGCGTGTAGTCGGTCTGGACTTGGGAGGAGCCGACGTGTTGCTTATCGAGGTCGTTGCGCACGATGTCGTTGGTGAAGTCGGCGATTTGCGCACGCTTCATGTTTTCGCGGATGGCGATGAACTCCATCTCTGGGGTGATGATGCCTTGTTTGGCATACCAAAGCTGGGTCACGGGGTGGCCGGTGGCCTTGAGCGGGCGGCGGCGTTCGCCATTGAGGCCGGGGAATTCGACGAGGCGGTTGCGCTCGGCGGTGCTGGCAAATTCGGCGTGCTTGCCGCTGAGGTAGCCGTTGTCCTGCGGCTTCACTTCACGGCCGTCGTAGGCGATGACGTCGTTGCGCGAGGCGATCCATTTTTCACGCAGAGCGGGCAGACCTTCTTCCGATTTTCCGTGAAAGGTCGGATCTCCCCAGGGGCCGGAGCAGTCATAGACACGGACAGGTTCATTGTGCTCGATGCGGCCATTAAAGGCTTTCGTGGGCGCGAGGGTGATCTCACGCATCGGAACATTGATGTCCTTGTGGATCTGGCCTTGGACATAGACACGTTGGCTGGCTGGCAATTGCTCGGAGGAGTGGCCTTCAAAGGAGGTTTTAGGATCGGCGATCATGGGGGAAATTCCTTGTTCTTAGTTCGTGGTTCTTTGTTCTTGATTGGGGCGGCTTGGCCGTGAACTGAGATAACCTCCGAGCGAACTCCCTTCGGCGGCATTACCCGCATCAGGTTCGGAGGGTTCAGATCAATGAAGATCCGTCTCAGTCCCCAGCGGGGACGCCCCTGTCGTAACAGCTACGAGTGTGGTGACAACTGGGGGGATCGTCAAAGCGTATTTCTTTCTGAAAGCGGAATCCTCAATGGAGATTCAAAGCTCAGGCTTGACGCGGGAGATGACGAAGTTTCGTAACAGGAGCTTGCTTGATTCTGCCGTGCCTGCGGTGAGGCGGAGTGTTTCACCAGAGAATTCCTGCCTCAAATTGATCTGGCCGAGGCGGAAAAGACGGAAGCTTTTGAGATCCTTTGTGGCCCGATCTTTTTCCAGCACTTGGGTGATCTTTTGCCCGGCAAATTCAGCGGTGATAGCGAGGTCGCTCTCCAGAGGGAGGGTGGCATACTGGATCAGCAGTTCGTAGTCGCCTGGAGGGATGAAGTCGATCCGCCATTCGATTTGGCCGATGGCTGCGGCTTCGGGGCTTGAGCTGCCTTCGGGGATCGGCAGAATGCGCTGAGCAAAGGCGGGCGTAAGCGTGTTGACGCCGCGGCGGGGTTTCAAAGGAGATCCTGGCGGCGGCGGCGGCCCTGGTGGGCGCGGACGCATCTCGGCGGGCTTTTCAGGTTTTGGATTCAGTTCTTCGGCGACTTCGGAGAGATCAATGACGGACCCGGAACTGATGATGCTCTGAACACGCTGGATCTCAGCTTTGATGGGGGCAGGATCATCTTCAGTGAGGGCCAGTTTTTGCAGATCGATCAGATACTTTCCGAGGACTGGGATATGGCGCGTGCGGAGTTGCTGCTGGTAGATGGCTTCTGTCTGGCGCAGTCGGGATTCTGGCGCACTGGCTTCGACCGCTTTAAGTGGCTTGGGTTCTGATGGCGGTGGCGGTGGGATTTGTGAGTAACTGCGCATTGCCCCTAGGACCGCAATTCCAATGCAAAGACGAACGAAAGGCAATGCGTGTCTCATGGTTTCTCCTCCTTGAGAGCCCAGGCTCCGCTTTTTCTCTTTTTGGCGGCTGTTTCGCGGTCCATCAGATTGCTGATCAAGCCCTTCTCCAAGGTTCCGCGGAGGTCATCCTTCATTGGGGCATGAACTGCGGCGAGTCCGTGATCGACGAGCACGTTCTGATAAAGGCCGACGTCTGATAAAAAGACGAGTGCAGGCCGGCTGCCATCTTTGTCCACATTCGGTCGCAGTAGCAGACGCAGCGGTTTACCATCGAGATAACCCAGGGTAAACTCGCGCGCTGAGCGGCCCATGGCAGGTGCGTCATCGGAGTCGATGGAGAAATGTTTGGCAAAGGTGTTGGCCTGCTCTGATTTTGAGTCCAGAGGCGCGCACTGAACCCAGAGCAGTCGAACAAGTAGCTTTTTCCCCTCGTGCTCGATAAAGAAGTGGTCGCCCGTGAGTTGATCATCTGAAATGAGTTGAGCATTTTCCAAGTCCTCAAACCCGGCCGTATTTCCAAGACGAGCCAGCATACGATACAAAAGGTTTTCGTGAGGTTTGGCAGGGTCTTTTTGTTGGAGATTTAGCAGGCGTTTGGTTTCCATGGCGGCTGCGTCCTTGAGCTCGGGAGAGGCCTTGCCGATCTCGCTTAGTTTGGCTTCATAGCTTGTTAGTGCTGTTTTTTGAGCACGTTCCAGTTCGGTAGCAAGCCTGGATTTAGCTTGTTCCAAAGTGTCGATGTCTTCTGGTAATGACGCTGCTTGGATGGAGGTTTCTTTGACTGGGGTGAGCTGAATGTTGCGCAGCTGGACTTGATTGGCGGGATAGCCTGTGGCTGGCACGAGTCTGAGGGTGACTGGACTGCGGGTGAAGCTGATGGGACCGATGCGGACGGGGCTGAAGCTCTCTTCATTGGCATTCATCGGGATGTCGAAGCTGCGTCGATTCTCCTGAGCTCCAGGCAGCAGAGAGACCTCATAAAAGGAAAAGGACGCTTTCTCTTGAGGGATGAAGCGTGAGGAGGTCGTCGTCGCTGCGAGCGGGCTCAGATTGGCCTCGAGCTCCAGAAAATAGCTACCAGGGGTGATTCGCAGGCTCTGCCACTCAGCCAGGCTACTGGCGCTGCGCCAGCCAGTGAGGGTGTCATCGCTGACTTCAGCTGTGCCACTGAGTTTGGCTTTGTCGGGAGCCAGGGGGATGCCCTGAATGGGCGCACTGCCGGACTGTGAGAAGATAGACTTTAACTCCTCTCGACGCTTTTGGACAAGCCGGGCTTCTTCGTAATCCGCTGAGGCGGCTAGCTCTAACTCGAGCTTGGTCAGAGCGCGATCATATTGATCTGTGAGGACTTGGGACTCTGTGAGCAGCGTTTTTAAAAACTGAGTTTTTGCTGCTTTCAGGGATGGACTCTCAGCGGCTGAGAGTGCGCTGGTCGCCAGAATGAGTCCGAGGACCCAGCGCCAATCGGAGGAGATCCGAGAAGCGGTGGTCAAACAAGAACTGAAAAGCGAAGAGGGCATGAGGCGTGCTGATTGAACTCCATGTCGCAGAACTGTGCAAAGACATCATTCAAATTCTAACCTGACCAATTCATGAGTAGTCGGGCCAACCTGCCAAAAGAAAAAAGCATGGGCCGAAATGAATCGACCCATGCTCTCAAAAGTGTTTTTTTAGTGTACAGTCTCCTTTTCAGGAGGGTAGGGACTAGTAACGGCCACCGCCGCCACCACCACCACCGTAGCCGCCGCCACCACCGCCGCCGCCGCCGTAGCCACCACGGCCACCGCCACCACCGCCGCTTTTGCCACGACCGCCGCCGCCGCCACCACCGTAGCCGCCGCCGCCACCACCACCGCCGTAGCCGCCGCCACCACCGCCTGCTGGGCGATCTTCTTTCGGACGAGCTTCGTTGATGCTGAGATTACGACCCATAAAGTCTTTGTTGTTGAGACCTGTGATGGCTTCAGTCATGGCCATAGGAGTGTCCATGGTCACGAAGGCAAAGCCACGTGGGCGGCCAGACTCGCGGTCCATTGGGAGGAAGAGATCCGTCACTGTGCCGTAGTCAGAGAAAAGCTGACGGAGGTCTGTTTCAGTGGCGCTAAAGGGCAGGTTGCCCACATACATTTTGGTATTCATATCGTTAACTTGGGTTCAGTCATTCTGGGAGAGAGACAATACTAAGCTCCGATTTCGGATTTCAGAACACCACCGAATCCGTAGAATCACCTGATGAGCAGCTTTGTTTGGCCTTCACCAGATCGACTTGCACGGCGATAATCATGGCAATTAAGAGAATAGCAAACGATCTTTTGAATTGCATATCTAAAGTTGCACTAAAATTTTTCCAACCCTTTATGAACCGTCTTCATTTTTCTCCTGATGTTTTCTCCTGATGTTTGGACATCTCCGAGCTGCCACGTGGCCCTGAACCCTCAACGGCCTGGGGATGCTGATGGGTTGTTAGCCTTTGCACTCCAGCGGGGCTGGGAATCCAAATGCTTTTTTCAGACCTCTGGCAGTGAGGGGCTGCCGAAATGGGTCTCACTGAGCAAAACGGCCTTTTTAATTTCCGCACAGGCCGTGAACGCGCATTTTGAAGTCCATGCTGGAGATCGCTGGCTAGTCGCACTGCCGCTGCATCATGTGGGCGGATTTTCCATTGTAGCGCGAGCCCACCTCTCGAGATCGCAATGGGTGCAGCAAACAGGGCGCTGGAGCGCCCAGACCTTTGTCGATCAATGTGAAAATGAGAGCATCACCCTGGCCTCTCTGGTGCCGACACAGGTTCATGATCTTGTGGTTGGGCGTTTTCGTAGCCCAAAACATCTGCGTGCCGTGATTGTCGGCGGTGGAGGAATGTCTGAGACTCTAGCCAAGTCGGCGCAAGCTTTGGGCTGGCGTGTTTTTCAGAGTTATGGGATGACTGAAGCCGCCTCTCAAGTAGCCACTCAAGCCATGAACTCTGCGTGGGAAGATGGTCTGCAGATTCTGCCTCATTGGCAGGTCAAAACAGATAGCGAGGGGCGTCTTTTACTTTCAGGACCAGCACTGGCTGAGGGTTATCTCAGCAAAGACGCCGAAGGCAACTGGACCTGGTCTGAGATCGGGCCTCTGCTGAAGACGC
This sequence comes from Verrucomicrobiota bacterium, assembly GCA_026397605.1. Classification (GTDB taxonomy): domain Bacteria; phylum Verrucomicrobiota; class Verrucomicrobiia; order Verrucomicrobiales; family Verrucomicrobiaceae; genus Prosthecobacter. The sequence goes on from JAPLUM010000635.1 coordinate 5,980, forward strand.
GAGATCTCGTGCAGCTAAGCCAGCATGAAGACCGGCGATTTCTCCACTTCATTGGGCGAGAAAGCGGAGTCATCAAACTCTTGGGCGAGCTCGTGCATTTAGCACCACTTCAGGCGCGCCTGGATCAGATCGTCCTGGAAGCGGGCAGTTCCGACCGGCCGATCGTCGCTGCTTCGCCTGATGCCAGGCGGGAAATGAAGCTCGTGATGGTCGCCGATTCTGACCAGGCAGAGACTTGGTTAAAGGCCTTCAATGCTGGGGTCAGCTCGCTTTATCAGATCTCTGAAATCCGACGTTTATCGGCCATTCCAAGGACGGAGTTGGGAAAGGTGGATCATGCGGCACTGGCTGTGCTGCTCACTTAGGCCGTAGGCAGGCAGAAAAAATCAACTGTTTTGACACGATCAAAACGCTTGCGTTCCATGACCAAAGATGTCAGAAATGCAGAAGTGACCACCTGTGAAAGGGTTAGGAGCGTTGGCAATGTCAGGTGCGTCTTCGGGAATTCCGATGGAGCGGCCTGATTTGGCAGCCCTTAATCCATGGAACAGCGTCCGAATCCAGACTCAGACCCAGATTAGATCAGATATGAATACCAAGATGTACGTGGGGAATCTCCCCTTCAAAGCTAGCGATGTCGATATCCGCGAGCTTTTCTCCCAGTATGGCGTTGTAACAGACGTCTTTCTCCCGATTGACCGTGAAAGCGGACGCCCACGTGGCTTCGCTTTTGTTAGCATGGAAACTCCTGAAGCCATGACGGCTGCAATTGAGGGTCTGAATGGCAAAGATTACGGTGGCCGTAACCTCGCCATCAACGAAGCCCGTCCGAAAGAAGATCGCCCACCTGGTGGCGGCGGTGGCGGCGGTGGTCGCGGTGGCTACGGTGGTGGCGGCGGCGGTAGCCGTGGCGGCTACGGTGGTGGCGGCGGCGGCGGCGGTGGCAGTGGCGGCGGCTACGGTGGTGGTGGCGGCGGCGGAAGCCGTGGCGGCTACGGCGGTGGCGGCGGTGGTGGCGGCGGCGGTGGTGGTGGCAAAAAGTGGGAACGTGGTGGTCGTGACCGTGACAACGGTGGCGGCGGCGGCGGTGACCGCTGGTAAGCCTTACCCAAATTCAATTTTAAACCCAGACGGGACTCTCAAAAGGAGTCCCGTTTTTCATGCCTTTATTCATGAGCTGCCTGCCACAAACAATGCAAAGCCCATGCATAGAGCTTTGGCCTTGGTTTGAGAGGCAACACTCAAGCTTCGACAACAATCCGGGCTCGAACTCAGGCCCGCTTGAGCTTGCCGCTGGCAGTCAGGGGGAGTTCGGTGACAACAGTGAAGATGAGAGGGATTTTATAACCAGCAAGGCGGGTGCGCAGGTGAGTGCGGATCTCCATGGTGGTTGGGGCTCCTTCAGGGCTGGGAATGTAACGCGCTACTGGCACCTCGCCGTAAAGCGGANNNCTCGCCGTAAAGCGGATGCAGACGTGCTTCGACGATGGCGCGCTGGATTTTCGGATGGGAATCAAGCACGGCTTCGACCTCCTCTGGGAAGACTTTCATGCCACCGACATTGATGAGCGTTTTCTTCCGCCCACAGATGAAGATTCGACCCGCCACATCCCTTTTGCCGAGATCTCCCGTGGTAAACCAGCCTTCGCCATCGACGATGGAACTGCGCGGCAACCATGGATCAAGATAGGCATCGCACATGCCGGGGCCTTTGAGGCAGATCTCACCAGGCTCGCCCATGGCTGGCTCATGGCCGGTTTCATCCTTCAAAAGAGACTGATAAGCGGGCAACGGCAGCCCGAGGGCCTCGGGGGCTTCCACTGCGCCTTCGAGGTTCAAGATGGGCAGACCGAGCTCGATGATGCCAAGCCCCTGCACAAGCGGGATGCCAAAGCGAGCATGGAATTTCTGCGCGGTCGCAGAATCCAGCGCTGCCGCTGTGGCGACGGCTAGACGCAGCGTTGTCCATTGAGCGGCATCGGGTGCCTCGACGAGCTGGCGGTAATGCACGGGGCTGCCATACATAACCTTGGCTTTTTGCTCAGATCCAGCACGCAGCAGATCCTCACCGAGATGGGTCTCCTCAATGATCGTCGTGGCTCCGTGATACAGGTAAAGGATGATGGAGACGGCAAAGTGATGCGCCATGGGAAGTACCCAGAGCACACGATCTCCTGGTCCGATTTTCAGCCCCGTATTGGCAGCAGTGATACGCTCTAGCAATGAACTGTGGGAAAGCAGCACACCTTTGGATTTCCCTGTGGTGCCGGAGCTGAAGCGGATAAAGGCGGGGTTCAGTGCCTCAAAGTCGGCTCTTGGAAAAGCGGTCTCAGATTCTGGCAGACGGTAAATGAAGACGTTTTGTCCACCGACCTCGATGCTACCGACTTTCTGTGCCTGCACAGGCACCCAGGCAGCGGCAGATTCGATGACGAGGATGGCATCCAAAGAGGTGCGTTTCAGCAACTCATGACGTTCTTCTTCCGCCAGTTCGTCTGGGATCGGCACGAAGCAGCCGCCAGCAGATAGCGTGGCTAGAGCCAGCGGAACGTAGTCGATACAGCTCGGGAAATGCACACCGATGCGGAGTCGGTCTGGGCGACTTGGATCACGGGTCAAAACAGAGCGCAGCGTGTCTGCTATGGCATCGCTGCGCTGAAATAGCTCTGCGTAATTGAGGGAACGTTCCTTTTGGAAGAGCGCTATGGACTCAGGCTGTGCGCGCTCACGAATGGCTTCGACAATGCTAAACATAGTTGCGGATCAGAATGCCCAGGACACGCCTGTCGTGAAGCCCAGTGAATTGACACCAGGATTAGGATCGGTGGCACCACCATTGGAGAGATGCTGGAACATGGCTCCGACTCGGATCTGCATGTGATCATTGATGGCATGGGCCACGCCAATGGTTCCAAACCAATTCAGAGTCAGATCGCGTCCCTGCCCACCGGCGACGCCTTGAGAATCGATCAGACCAATGCCACCACCAATGCCGCCAAAGAGGGACCATGTGCCAGCGGCATTCCACCACTCAATGCTTGGAGCGCCCATGATGCCGAAGTAATGATTCTCAGGACCTGTCTCCACCCACTGGGCCAGAAGGGAAAGACGATTGCGCACGATGAGCTTG
>JAPLUM010000800.1 GCA_026397605.1 Verrucomicrobiota bacterium
TCTTGTGGTTGATGGAGATAAATCATTGTATGGGGATGTGGGGCATCATTTGTCCATTGATGGTGCTCTCTACCTGAAGTCTCTGTTCGTGCCCATTTTTAAGGACACAGATGCTTCTATTCGGTAAGCACGCTCAATTCAATTTCATCAATCCCAAGTGTCACAAAAAACGACCCTACTTTTTATTCAAAAAACAGCCGTCCGTGGCGGTGCTATCAATCGCCTCCTAGACACGCTGCACACCCTGCAATCGGGCACCAATGCTAGGCTGCATGTGGTATGTTCAGAGCAGGGTGAGTTCACGGAGCGCTGTCTATCAATGGGCGTTCCAATGACCCTGCACCCACTGCCGGAATGGCGAAAATGGCGTGAAAGATTACGATTTGGATCTGCCATTAAATCTTTGGCCAAAGAATTGCCATTCAAGGAAGCCTCATGGGTCATCAGTAACGAAATGTGGTGGGCTCCACATGCCGCCGCTTTGGCTAGGCAGCTTAACGCACGTTCTGCAGCTATTCTGCGAGACGGCATAGCCGATGCACGCAAGGGGAAAAAGTATCGACTCCAGGAACAGGATCTGATTCTCCCCTCGTCATCGAAGATTGCTCAAGGCCTGAAGACAGATTCTGCGATGGCGTCTAAAACACATGTCTTTTTAGACGCTGTTTTTTTACCGCCTAAACGCGAAGATTCCATGGCCCATCTAGACAAACACCTCTCAAAAGCAGAAGCTGGAGTGACGCGATGGCTGCTTGTGATTGGCAGAGTACAGGCTCGGAAAAAACAAACGGATGCGGTTCGTGTTCTTCGCGGGCTTTTGGATGCTGGATATACTGACTATGGTCTCATCATCGCGGGAGATTGCGAGCCCGAATATGAGCCAGAAATGCAAGCCGTCATTCGTGAGACGAAACTCCAAAATCGAGTCATCATGTTAGGAAACTTTGCTGACATTCAGACGCTTTTCGAACTGAACCCCATTTGTCTTCTAACCAGCCTGCGGGAGGCATTGCCGGGATCTGTTATGGAGTCTCTTTTGGCGGGCAGGCCCTGCTTTATGTATCCCTGCGAAGGTGCTGAAGACATCTTCGGTTCACATCAAAACCTGTTTGTGAGTGATGATTTTAAGCCGGCACTTCTGGTAAAGAAAATGACCTATTTACTGGCAGATTCTGCTCTTTTAGTATCCGAGACTGCTGCCCTTAATTAAACCCTATGTGTGGTATCGCCGGATTTTTCTCTCAGAAGGAAAGGGAGCCTGAAACAATCGCGGCCATGATGGCCGCACTCAAAAATCGCGGTCCAGACTCGATGCATAGTGTGCGTTGGCAGCTCGATGGGACACGTTCAGAATTCTCCGCCTCAAGAGCTCTCATTCATGCTCGCCTCTCCATCATCGACCCACGTCCTATTTCAGATCAACCCATGGTTAGCAATGATGGCCAGGTCTGGATTTGCTACAATGGAGAGGTCTATGACTGGTCCCGACATGCCGAAGAGTTAAAATCTCGGGGTGCCGTTTTTAAGACCCGCTCAGACACCGAATTCATCCTTCATGCCTACCAGCATTGGGGCATTGATATGTTGACGCGCCTGCGAGGCATGTTTGCCATCGCTATCTTAGATTTAAGTAAGCAAAAGTTCTGGCTTGTGAGGGATCGAATGGGACTAAAACCCATCGTGTACAGCCACTTTGATGGCGACTTCGCTTTTGGTAGCACAGTGCGGTCGGTCTTGCCATTTTTACCAAAGAATCAGCGTGACTGGAACCCCGCTGGTATAGATGCTTATCTAGCGCACCGCTACATCCCCGCACCACAGACTGTTTTTAAAAATATCCAGCGGCTGCCTAATGCCCATTGGTTGAGTTATGATTTACGCACAAGGCAAACGCAGACGCAGTGCTACTGGCAGCCATCACGGGAAGTCTCATCGCAGCCAATCCCTCGAGATGAGTGGCTCAGTACGCTGGACACAGCGATCAGCATCAGAACCGTAGCCGATCGCC
>JAPLUM010000095.1 GCA_026397605.1 Verrucomicrobiota bacterium
CACCCATCTGCTTGATAAGTTTCACCATCTGCTCGCGGCGCTCTTGGGAAAGCACAGGCACAGGCAGGCGGATCACTTTCCCTTCAATGCTACCATTGAGACCCAGTCTGGATTCACGGATCGCCCGGTCAATGTCCGTCAAGGTCGAGGAATCAAAAGGTTCAATGCGGATCAACCTGGCATCTGGCGTGGTAATCATAGCTAACTGACGCAGCTTCATATTTGATCCGTAGCTGTGGACATAGACGTCCAGACCTTCCACCAGTGCAGGCGAGGCCTTGCCCGTACGCACGGCAGAAAATTCATTCATTGCGTGCTCGACAGCCTTAACCATCGCATCTTCGCATTCTAACATTGTCATTTCGGGGTCCATAAAGAGAGGCAGTTGAGAGGTTTTGAGAATTTTAACGTGAGTCAGTCCAGCTGAATCATTGCCTGTCACCACTCCAAATGTCCACCCAAGAATTTCAGATCCTGAAGTGAAAAGGAATCATCAGGAAGTTGGCGATGCGCACTACACCAAAAATCAGCGCAAACCTAAACTTTAAATCTGTGTAAAAATTTTGACAGCTTGAAAATCCTGCGCGTATGCTGTCTCCCGCCATCTATTACATGCGCACGACGCCTTCAATGCTTCCAGAGAAAGAATTCCGCTCTCATGCTCTGGGTTACTGGAAAGACCAAAACATCTCCCCAGATGACTGGAATTCTGCGTCTTGGCAGCTGAGAAATCGCGTCACGACGTTGGCCCAGTTAGAGAAACATCTGATTCTCTGTGATGAGGAGCGCGCCGGTGTGCTGCTGAGCGGCAACAAGCTGGCCATGGCGATCACGCCGCATTATTTTAATCTGATCGATCCCGTGGACCCCGATTGCCCGATCCGCCGGCAGGTCATCCCGAGAATTGAAGAGACCTGGGAAGATCCTGATGAGATGGCCGATCCCTGCGGGGAAGACAGCCACATGCCCGTGCCTGGGCTGGTACACCGCTACCCAGACAGGGTGCTTTTTTTGGTGACCGATCGTTGCGCCAGTTACTGCCGTTACTGCACGCGCAGTCGCGTGGTCAGTGGTGTGGGGGAACAGGAACTGCACACTGACTATGAGGCTGCCTTTCGCTACCTAGAGCGCCATGAGGAGGTGCGTGACGTACTGCTCAGCGGAGGCGATCCCCTGCTCTTTAGCGATGGCAAATTGGAAGCTATTTTAAAACGTCTGCGCTCTATCAAGCACATCGAATTTCTGCGAATCGGCAGCCGTGTGCCGATTTTCCTGCCTCAGCGGATCACGCCGGAGCTTTGCCAGATGCTGGCACGCTACCATCCGCTGTGGGTAAGCATCCACACGAACCATCCGCGGGAACTCACGACTGAGGTCAAAGAAGCTCTGGAACGCCTAGCCAATCATGGTGTGCCTCTGGGCAATCAAAGTGTGCTGCTTCGCGGCGTAAATGACGATCCTGAGATCATGAAAAGTCTGGTTCAAAAGCTACTGATGTGCCGAGTGCGCCCTTACTATCTTTATCAGTGTGATTTGATTCAAGGCTCATCTCATCTACGCGCTAGTGTGAGCACAGGCGTGGAGATCATTGAGCAGTTGCGTGGGCACACGACTGGCTATGGCGTGCCGCAATTTGTGATTGATGCACCCGGCGGGGGTGGCAAGGTTCCGGTGAATCCAGATTACGTGCTCATCCGAGACGAGCAACGCACGGTCATTCGAAACTTCGAGGGTCGATCCTTTGAATATCCAGAACCCGCCTTGGTGAGGCGCTAGCGCAGTGTCCTAGGCACATAGACCCAGGCCATGCCTGCGGCTTTGGCGGCATCAATTCCGGACTGGCCATCTTCCAGAACGAGGCAGTCTTCACGATCCACACCCATACGCTCAGCAGCGAGCAAAAACATGTCTGGAGCTGGCTTTCCGCGAGCGACGAGACGGGGCGTGATGATGATGTCATCAAAAAGCGACAGCAGATCATTGGCCGCCAAGCAACCGCGCACGATGTGCTCCTCACTACCTGAGGCGACAGACAAGGGCAGCTTACCAAACATGGACCGGGCAAACTCTGCCACGGGAGCGATGGCTTTCACCTGCGGGATGAGGGTTTCAAACAAAGCAGCCTTGTAGTCGGCAACTGAGTCGGGATCGATCGTGGTGCCATACTCGGCATTCAGGAGCTTCACCACATCCTGCTCACGCACGCCGGCTTTGGAATAAAAATAGTCTTCTGTGAAGTCAAAGGGAGCCTCATGATGCTTTAGAGAGGCAATCCAAGCCTGATAGTGCAGGGGCATGGAGTCCACGAGGGTGCCGTCACAATCAAAAATAACTGCACGGAAAGGATGGTTAGGAATGGCAAGCATGGAAAAAGCGCGTTCAGTGCCGCGCCTGAGTGGATTACGATATTCGGATGAAATTGCAATTCCCAGCGCCACAGTCTTTCACGATAGCCTTGCCGCCTTAGCGGCTCCCAGTCCCATGAAAAATATTCCCACCGCCTTTCAGCGCAACGTTCTATGGACGGCGATCACGTCCATTTCAATCACCGTCCTGGGCGCACTTGCCATAGGCCTCATCTATCTTGGCACGCAGGTGATGGGCTATCTTCAGCCCATTCTGGTGCCGTTTGCCGTAGCAGGAGTGCTAGCCTATCTATTAGAACCCGGGGTCTCGTGGTTAGAGAAGCGCGGGGTGAAAAGGCAGCCCTCTGTGCTAGCGGTGTTTCTGATATTCTCCTTGGCCCTGTTCAGTTTAGGATGGTGGATTCTGCCGAAAATTGGCGACCAAACAGCCAACCTGGCCAAAAAGGTACCCGCTTACAGTGTGAAGGCGAGGACGGCGGTGCTAGACTTTGCCACCAAGCTGGAAAAGGAATACGGCATTCCTTTGCCGCATTTACCTGCTCAATCGGCTCCATCCACGCCAGAGACAACCGCAACGGAGACGTCTACTAATAAAGATGCCACAGAAGAAGCTAACGGTCTGGATTACGATTACGACCTCAAAAAGTTGGTCAGTGGGGATTGGGTCACGACCACGCTCCCCACGGTGTTACGAAATGTAGGCAAGTTTATCGGCACAAGTGTTGGCGGCTTTCTTGGGGTCTTTGGTTTTCTTCTCAGCTTCATCATCGTGCCGCTTTATCTCTATTATTTCCTGATCGAAAGCGCCAAGATCAAGCAACAATGGTCAGACTACCTACCTTTGCGAGCCAGCGCTTTTAAAGACGAGGTGGTGTCCTGTTTGACTGAAATCAATAGCTACCTCATCGCTTTCTTTCGCGGCCAGCTCTTTGTGAGCGTGATCAACGGACTCGCAACTGGCGCTGGCCTTATGATTATAGGCTTAGACTTCGGCCTCCTCATTGGCTTAGCGCTTTGCATTGCAGGCATCATTCCTTATCTTGGCATTGCTTTATGCTGGATTCCCGCTGTCATCATCGGCGCGGTTCAAGGCGGCAGTCTTTTGATTCCTGGCGACCCCTGGTGGGCGCTCCCCCTTGCCGTAACAATCATTTTTGCAGTCGTCCAACAGATCGACGGACTCTTCATCACACCGCGCATTGTTGGTGAAGCCGTAGGCTTGCACCCCATGACGGTCATCGCGAGTGTTCTCGTATGGGCACTTTTACTCGGTGGGCTGCTCGGCGCTATCCTTGCTGTGCCTATGACGGCTAGTGTGAAGGTTCTTTTCCAACGCTATATCTGGCGGGCTAGAATCGCCCCGCAAACGGTGGGTGGTGCACGATCCATACAATGAAAAAACGCGCCAGTTTGAGGTGGCGCGTTTCACATAAAATCTGAAAAAACTGAATTTACCAGCGCAGACGAGCACCGGTTTTAAAGGTCCGTGTTGCATCGCCAAAGTCAGCTCCAATATTGAAGTCCACTTGTGGCAGCACCCTGAAATAGCCACTAAAATCAATCACTTTACTATCGTAGTCGCTAGCGCTGCTTACGGTCACACCGGCCTGTAGTTCCAACCAATCCACCACTTGATAACGTAAGCTTGGACGGATGTAGATGCCGCCATCGGTGTAGCTCTTGTTGACGCCGTCCGCTTGGAAGTTGGCATAGACCAGACCGACTTCACCCACAAAATGGAGCTTCGGGGTGATTGGCATGTAGGCACCACCACCAATGGTGATCGTGGAGAGCGTGTAATCAGCATTGGCAGCATTTTTCGCAGATTTCTCACCACTACCGCTACCCCAACTGAAGCTTCCCTTCAGGAAGAACACTGTAGGTAAATCCATGACCAAGGCAACACCCAGACCATGACTACCGTTGGCTCCTTCGAGCTTCGGATCGACAAAACGGTATCCAGCTTCGACATAACTATAATTGAGCAGCGGTGTTCCACCGCCCATGCTCTGCTGCATCGTGCTGCCCCAGCTATTCGCAGGGGCAGGTTCCTGATAACCGCCATAACCCATGCCAGCATTTGGGTCCACCATCGTTGGACCAGCGTAGGGAGATCCTGCCGCGGGCGCGGGCAGTGTCGGTGACATGCCAGTGTAAGGAGCCGGGCCACCCAAAGCAGGTGGAAGTGTTGGCGGCGTTGGGGGAGGCATCGGCGCCACAGGAGCCATCGGCGCGCCAAGTCCAGCACCTGCAGAAGGATAGTAGGGGGCTTGTCCGCTAGAAGAATGCACGAGGCAGACAAAAGTCAGGGCGGAGAGTTTGAAGATGGTTTTCATGGACTTGCTAGATGAACCTTAAATATTTGGACATCTTAATAATCTTTCAAAATTGCAAATTGATCAAGTAATTTTATTCAATTCTGATTATTTGAGTCCTTGGAGTCATTTGAAGCTGGAAAAAGAAGGACCGAAAACTGGGCCTAATCCAGCATGAACGCGTCATAAAAACGGACATAATCATCTAAAAATGAAATACTTAACAAAAAAATCGGGCTACTCAAAGGTCAGGCACCTCACGGTGATGACGCACGCGATAACCACGATTTCTGAGCAACTCAATGATGCCGTCTTTGGAGGCTAAATGCCCGGTTCCGATGAGAATCATGGCATGTTCGCCTTTTTTTAGCATATCGTCCAAGCGATCGATCCAGGCGAGATTACGATCTTTGAGAAACAAATCCATGAGCTCAGGGTAACGCTCGGCTTCGCGAAAAAGCATGTCATGGAGAGAATCAAGCCGGCCATCCTTCCAGGCTTTGATCATCTTTTCATATTCCTGAGACATCAAAGTCACTTCGGCCAAAGTTTGTTCCAGCATGTTTTTTTGCTGATCATTGGTGAGTTGCGAGAATAGCTGTAGCTGAAATTCCACACTCTCCAGCCCTTCCCCGGGCTTACCATCATGCTCTGCGCGACTTTCAAAATGCTGATCCACGCCCATATCAGGCCTTGCACCTAGAGCTGCATATTCAGTGGAGGTAATGATCAGCGAGACAAACCATGGCCGAAAGCGGTTGAGCGAAGAAGCCTCTAAGCGATGCGCCATTGCCCATTTTTTAACAGCTTCCCAAGATTCAGGGCTGATATTAGCCTCTAGAGAAGTATCCGCCGAGTAATTGCCCAGCTCGCGCATTCGGGAGGCCATGGTAGGTCCTGTGCCCGATCCTGGCGGCAATTCCAAGACTAGTTTTTCCGACAGATTATAAGCAGCCTCGTAGCCAGGAGACAGCGGGTAATCCTCATCTCGGAGAATGTGAATCGTGCCACAAAGAAAAAGACGCCCCGGCTGACCCTCACGATCAGCCACCCAGATAGAGCCTGCACCTTCCCCTAAATCATGCTCCGCAAAATCAGGCTCCACCTCAACCACCGACGGCGCGGCTTCGGGCTCACGCCGACACGCAAGGGTAGAGGTTAAGAGGATGAGCGCCAGCAGGCTGCGGGTAAAATGCACTTATTATCCAAACACGTGCTGAGGACATGAATCAACCCCCAAAGTCACTCCCTCGAAATCTTCATCCTCAGTGAATGCATTCAAATTTTGCTGCGGATCTATCTTGATTGGAAAGAACCTTGCTATTGCCATCGTGTTCACTGATCTCTTTCTTGTCTCCCCCCTCCGCCCCTCTCATGTCTGATACTGTAGCTGCCGCCTCCCTCGTTTCTGGTTTCAACAAACTCAAAGCTGCACTTGGCAAGCGTATCGTCGGTCAGGATGCCGTCATTGAGCAGGTCTTCATCGCCATCGCCGCGGGTGGCCACAGTTTATTAGAGGGCGTGCCTGGGCTGGCCAAGACGCTGCTCGTTAAATCCTTGGCAGATGCCATGCACTTGGGCTTCCGCCGTATTCAATTCACGCCAGATTTGATGCCAGCGGATATTACGGGAACGGAGATCATCCAGGAAGATGCCGAGACCGGACGCAGGAAGCTGGTCTTCCAGCAAGGCCCGATCTTTGCCCAAATCATCTTGGCTGACGAAATCAACCGCACCCCACCCAAGACGCAGGCTGCACTTCTCGAAGCCATGCAGGAAAAATGCGTGACTGTAGGCCAGACGACCTATGAGCTGCCGAAGCCCTTTTTTGTGCTGGCCACACAGAACCCAATCGAACAAGAAGGCACCTATCCACTGCCGGAAGCTCAGAAGGATCGCTTCCTCTTCCTGATCAAAGTCGATTATCCCAATCGTGATGAAGAGCGCGAGATCATCGCCCGCACCACCGGTGGCGCGCAGGAGGAGATCGAAGCTGTCATCACAGCCGAGGAAATCCAAGCTGCGCAAGTCCTAGCCCGCAAAGTTCCGGTGCCGGATCATGTCACCGACTTTGTCCTCGATCTCGTCCGTGCCACCCGCCCGAACGAGGTAGATGCACTACCCTACGTCAAAGAGATGCTCAGCTGGGGCGCGGGTCCTCGCGCTAGTCAGATGCTCGTGCTTGCTGGCAAAGTCCGCGCTTTACTGCATAACCGCACCCACGTCACCATCGACGACATCGAAGCCCTAGCCCACCCTGCCCTGCGCCACCGCTTGGTGCCAACCTTTCATGCCGAAGCCGAAGGTGTTACAGTGGACATGATCGTCACTGAGATCATTAAGAAGGTGAAGAAGGCAGATGCTCGGGTGCTCTGATTCAAAATGACGAAAGAAGCTCGAATGCCTAAATCCGAAGATTCGTCCATCGCGCCTAGAGTTTGTCATTCGGCCTTGGTCATTCTTTAGTCATTCGGATTTAGACCTTCGTCATTCCCCACCATGGCCACACTCTCTTCCATCCTCGAAGCCGAAGACATCACGAGTCTGCATAACTTGCAACTCTTCGCGCGCACAGTCGTGGAAGGATTCACGACAGGAAATCACACGTCCCCCCACAAAGGCTTCAGCGTAGAGTTCAGGCAACATCGGCCCTATGTGCAGGGAGATGACATCCGCCGTCTCGATTGGAAAATCTTTGGACGAGCAGACCGCTTTTACATCCGCGAATTCGATGAAGAAACCAATCTCCGCGCTACCATCGTGCTAGATGCCAGCGGTAGCATGGGCTATCGCGGACAGAAAGGCGTGCTGAAGTTTGATTACGCGCGCAAGCTCGCAGCTGCCATGGCTTACCTGCTCATGAGCCAGCAAGATGCCGTGGGCCTGATCACCTTTGACAGCAAGATCCGCGAGTTCATCCCCAACCGCACTCGCATCACCCATCTTCACCATGTCCTGGAGACCATGATTAAAACGGAGCCAGGCAAAGACACCGCGCTGGCACCCGTGCTTGAATCCCTAGCCCAGCGCCTGAAGCGCCGTGGCATCGTCATCCTCATCAGTGATTTTTTTGATGATCCCGCCGCCATCTTAAAAGCCATCGGCGTGCTGCGCAAAAAAGGTCACGAGATCATTGCCATGCAGCTCTGGGATCGAGATGAGTTGGAGTTCCCCTTCGGCCAATGGGCACGCTTTGAAAACCTAGAGCAGGACGAAGACTTCCTATTGCTCGACCCAGCCACGATTCGCCGACGCTATATGGAAGTGCTCAAAAACTTCCAGGAGCAACTCAAAGACGGCTTCCGCAGTTCTTGCAGGCGCAGCAGCATTTCTTATCCCGCTGCTGATTCATCTGCTCAATAAGCGCAAGGTACAGACCGTGCGCTGGGGGGCCATGCATCTGCTTCAAGAAGTCATCAAACAACGGAAGCGTAAGCTGAACATCGAGCAGTGGTTGCTGCTCGCCGTGCGCATTGCGATCCCCATTGTTCTGGCGCTTTGCTTAGCGCGACCTGTGCTTACCGCCTTACGTTCCTTTGGGCTTGGCAAGACATCACTGGTGATGCTGTTGGACGACTCCTTCTCCATGCGTGCTCCATCTGCAGAGGGCTCACCGGCAGAACGGGCCAGGATCGATGTCGGCCACATGCTGGAGGCGCAACCCAAAGGCTCCGATGCCCAAGTCATCCTTGCTGGAGGCAATGCTCGACGCTTACTGGATCAGTCAACCAGCACGCTGGACGTAATCCCAAAAAAACTCGCAGAAACAGCAAATCAGGCAGGACCGGTCAAGATCAATGACGCGCTGCAAACTGCCGCCGCCTCACTTTCTAAAGCAACCAGTGGATCACGCGAGCTCGCCATCGTATCCGATTTCCAAGCCAGCGATTGGCAGAGCGCTGCGGATGGAGCCGCCTTACCAGCTCTTGATACCCTGCTCAAACAAGAGCCTAAACCACAAGTTACCTTTTATCGGCTTGCCAGTGATCTTACGGAGAACCTCAGCATCGCCAGTGCTGACCTGTCTGCACTGGTCGTGGCTCAGGATCAGCCCATCGGCATCCGAGTGCGAATTCAAAATCACGGCAAACGCCAATGGCAGGATGTCGCGGTCCACCTCGAAGCCGATGGCACACGCCTGCGCACTTCCCGTGTCAGCTTAGCCACAGAAGGAGAGGCGGTGATCGGCTTCACGCATGCTTTTAAGCAAGTCGGAGATCACTCCTTAGCCGTGCGCCTTGAGGGAGACAGCTTCCCTGATGACAATGCCTTCTACTTAGTCGTGCAAGTGCGCAACCAGCTCAACGTCTTACTCGTCGATGGCAGTCCAAGCACAGAACCGCTCGAAGGAGCCACCGACTTTCTGGAGCTTGCCTTGACCCCTTATCAATCCGCCAGTGCCTCGCTGAAAGATCTCATCCGCACCACCAAGATCGAAGCCAAGAAACTGCGTGAAACTGATTTTAAAGGCAAAGAAGTCGTCATCCTCGCCGATGTGGATCGCGTCCAAGGCAGTCGCTACAATGAACTAGAGAAATTTGTCAAATCAGGCGGCGGACTCATCGTCTTCGCTGGTCCACATTGCGATCTCGATTGGTACAATCGCGACTTCTTCCGCAAAGGCGAAGGCTTATTGCCCGCTAGTATCAAAGGCATGCAGCGTGCCACCAGCGCCTCCATGCCTGCTCGGATCCAACAGCAGCGCCTCACTCATCCCTCCGTCATTTATTTCAACGACTCGCGCGGTGGGCGGCTGCAAGATGCCGAGTTTCAAAGCTGGTTTGAGTTAGATCTCAGCGGCAATCCTCTGGCAAAACCCATTCTGCAGCTAGATCGTGGATCTCCGTTGATCGTGGAAAAAGCCTATGGCCAAGGACGCATCCTGCTAGCCAGTACCACAGCAGATGCCGAATGGTCAAATCTACCTTTACAACCCTTCTATGTGCCGCTCATGCAGCGCCTCGTGACCTATCTGGCCACGCAAAGCACCATCAGTGCCTGGGATCAGGTCGGCGCGCCACTGCGCATTATTTTCCCAAAAGAACAAGTCGGAATAGAATACACACTCACAGATCCGACCGGGCAAAGCCAAGTCATCAAAGTCAAACCTGAGGGTGATAAATCTTTGCTTGAATCTAAACCTATCTCCACGCCTGGCATTTACAAACTAACTCAGAACACTAGCACTAAACTGCTGGCCTATAACCTAGACCCTGCCGAGTCCAATCTGGCCCCACTATCTTCCGATCAAATCAAAGCCCTCGCCGACCGTCATCAAGCCGCCTTTGTGGACAGCTTTGACGGCTGGCAAAAGCTCGACCGCACTCGCCGACACGGCAGTGAACTTTGGCAACCCTTTTTGATGGCCTTGTTGGCACTACTATTCTTCGAAGTGTTACTCCAACAACGCATCGCTAGAGGCTAGAAAGTCTTTTGTTTCCATTCCTCAACACCTCTGGCAATACGCATCTCTCATAATGACTCCTACCACCGAAACAACCCTCCGCTTCACCGGTGACTACTCCGTCATCACCGTGTGGTTGTTGGCTTTTGGGTTGGCGGCGGCGATGTGGTTTCTTTATCGACGTGAGCTAAAGTTTGTTAGCAGCCGCTGGGGATGGCTGCCTGCTGCCTTGCGCTCTAGTGCTGTGTTTTTGCTAGTTCTGGCCTTGTCAGGACCCGTCATGCGCCGTGAATCCATCCAACGCCAACTTGGACGGGTGGTGCTTGCTGTAGATACGTCTGCCAGCATGAAACTAGAGGATGATGGCAGTGATGCACGCCTACTTCGTGCAGAAAAGATACTACTCTCAGGCACAACGCCACTGCTCAAAAAACTCACGGAAACCCAAGATGTCGAGCTAGTGCTCCTTCGAGGCCAACAAACCCAACGCGTCTGGTGGCAGCGCCAAAAGGGCAAAGACACCTCAGGCGACATCCCGACAAAGTTCGAAGTGCAAGCCGATGCACCGATCACCAATCTCGACAATGCCTTACGTGACGCTCTCGGCCCAGTGACCCCAGGCACAGCACTCGTGGTGCTTACCGATGGTCAACACAATGGCCCTGGTTCACCCGAAGAATTCGCCAGTGCCATGAAACAGGCCAACACACCTGTCTTTACCGTCGGCTTCGGCACGGAAGTCCCACCGCCAGATTTAAGCGTGCTGAATGTCATCACCGCAGAGTCCGTTTTTACGGAAGAGAACCTGCAAGGCCGCATTCTCATCAGCGATTCCCTGCCCTCCGGCACACCCGCTCAAGTGAAGATCACCAGCGCAGGCAAGACCCTCTGGCAGCAGAACTTCACTGGCGAAGGCAAAGGCGAACGGCGCTTTGACTTCAACTTCTCCGTTAAAGAACTGCCCCCAGCCGCTGCGAAGGAAAGAGACAAGACCTTGCGCCTCCTAAACGACGCTGGGAGTCAAAGCTGATCTTTGATGACTATGTAGAAAAGATCGACGACTGTTCAGTTCAAAAGCTTTTTCCCATCACGCGGGAAGATCTACTCAGCTATGACCTCATTCTACTTGGTGATCTCTCCCCTACCCGATTCAAAGACTTCCAACTCGACTGGCTCATGGAGTTTGTGGAAAAGCGTGGTGGAGGCTTGATCCTAATCGACGGATTGCATAGCCACCTCAAAAAATGGAACCAAGGTAAAACTCAGTCACTCATTCCTGTAACCTGGCCATCCAAAGCTGAAACCCAGCCAAAGACCATCAACTGGCGTCTAACACCCGAAGGTGAAGCACAGCAGGCACTGCGTCTGAGTGACAGCCCAACAGCAAACAGCACTCTTTGGCCTTCGTTGCCTGAGATGCGCTGGCATTCACAAGTGACAGCTCAACCAGGCTCAGTGACACTTGCCAATTTGGGCGACACCCCAGCGTTTGTCTTTAGGCCAGTAGGCGCAGGTGCCGTGCTTTATCTGGCTACAGATGAGCTTTGGCGTTGGCGCTTTCAGGTTGGTGATCTTTATCATCAGCGTTTATGGATGCAATTGGCCGCATGGATCGCAGCGCCGCCATTTCAGGCAGAAAACAAGCAGCTCTCCATCGGCACAGATCGGATGAGGTACACGCCAGGAGAGACCAGTGAGATCAGAGTCCGTGTGCGCAGTGCATCGGGTGAGTTGGTCAGCAATGCTGAACCACGAGCCTTTCTGCTCCTGGATGGCAAAGAGATTGCCACACTGCAACTTGAGCCCGATCCATCACATTTCGGCATCTACCGTGCCATGACACCTCCGTTAAAATCAGGTGCCTATGAAATCGCCGTTGCAGAGAGCCCGACCAAAATGCGCAGCGATTTGACCCTTTCCCTTCGTGTCGCAGACCTAGGCAATCCCGAGTGGGCCACACTCACCATGAACCGGCCACTGCTAGAATCCATGGCCTCAGCCTCTGGGGGCCGCTTTCTGCGTGAAGAACAAGCAGCCACTGAATTACCCAACCTCTTGCAATCCATCGACCGAAAGCAAGTCACCATTCAAGAGACCAATCTCTGGTCCAGCTGGTGGTGGTTCGGTGCCGTCATCCTTCTTCTCAGCGCGGAATGGCTACTGAGAAAAAGGATGAAGTTGGTTTAATTAACCCTTCTTCTTGAGGATCACGTCTCCCAAGCTGAACATAGGCCCATAAATGGCGTAAATCAGGAAGCCGACGATAATACCCAAAAAGAGCATGGTTAGTGGTTCGATCATCTTATCCATGGAGGCAGCGAGACCGTCGAGTTCCTCTTCATAGTCATCAGCGATTTCAGCAAGCATCTCAGTACCCGACCCAGTTTCGGAGGCAAGCTCAATCAAACCACAGAGATTGCGACCGTCAGGTCCCAACCAGTGAGACTCCATTAAAAAGGCTTCGTGGAGATTCCGCCCGACAGTGATGTGGTCACGAAGTCTGGTGAAAAACTCCTTGTAATGATAGTGCCAGGAGGCAGATGCGGTGATCTCCAAGGCACTGGTAAGGCGAACATTGGATTCGGTAAGCATGGCCATCGTTCGAAAGCCACTAGCGGAAGCTGCCTTCCGGACAAGTGTGGCAACAACAGGCATCTTCAAAACCAGATCCTGCATAATGCGCTTCGACATGATTTTGTTAAAGTTTGTCAAGAGCATGTAAATGCCGACCAAAGGAACAGCAACCATGTAGGGCTTGTGTAAAAAGAGATCCGAAAGAGCGATCAGTGCCTTTGTGGCAAATGGCAGCTCAGTCCCGAAGCTTTTAAAGAGTTTAGCAAGAGCCGGAACAAGAGTAAAACTCATGATGATGACAACGAGCACACCAAGGATCATCACAATTCCTGGATAAATCATAGCCCCCTTAAGCTTCTTCAAGGTTTTTGAAGACTTCTTTTGTGCAAGTCCAACACGCTTACAGACACGAGCTAATTGTCCAGCTTCTTCACCGGCATAGAGAAGGGAAAGAATATCCTCGGAAAACAGATCCGGAAATTTCGCCATCGCATCACTGAACTTCTCCCCCTGAGCGATCATGGTGATCACGTCAGCGATCATCCCCTTGTAGCGTGGTGAAGACACCCGATTGACTTGGAGCTTAAGGCTCTTCGACATGCTGATGTTTCGTTCCAAACAACGCCCGACCCCGGAGAAAAAAGCACCGCAATCTTCCGTGCCAGGCTTCGGAGAAGTCATCAACTGCAGCTTCGCATCAAAACCTCCGACATCTTCGATATTCACCGTTTCATTCGAAGAAATGCCACATCCGATGATGGCCTTCTCATGA
This sequence comes from Verrucomicrobiota bacterium, assembly GCA_026397605.1. Taxonomy (GTDB): domain Bacteria; phylum Verrucomicrobiota; class Verrucomicrobiia; order Verrucomicrobiales; family Verrucomicrobiaceae; genus Prosthecobacter. Next base: position 13,432 of record JAPLUM010000095.1, read on the forward strand.
GTATCAGTGGCTACAAGTGTGATGTTCTTGTGTCCCGTATTGACATTAGTGATGACAACTTTTTTAACCATGACAGTTTATTGGCGTTTTAAGGTTTTGGCGGACGAAGTGTGCTTGGAAGATTGGGTCGATAAACCGTCAGCGTGAAAGGGCTTCCCTGATTTTCAACGCCATCAATGCCCTGTGTCGAGATATTGGCAGAGGCGGAAACAAAGGCTACTTCCATCGTTCCCAGGTTGGATGGATTAGTTGTCCCAGCAGATATGATGGTCGGCGTTCCGTTAATGATACGATTCAAGACAGGGTTATTGGCCTGATCCGGCATGATAGTCATCACCGTCCTGATGCTCGGAGCCGTTGTAGAAATGCCTAGCTGCCAAAGACGCGCCATATTTTCTTGGTAGTTGCGAGTCACCGCAACCCTCCAAGACAGCTCTTCTTGAAGCATTAAAGTAGAAGACAGACTAACTGATGCGGCCATGGATACAGCAATAATCGCCGAAGCCGAAAGCACCTCGATCAACGTATAGGCAGATTGAATTCGTTCCCTTACACAAGGAATGACAGAGTGAATTCTCATGGCGGCACGGGTAAAAAATATGATTCCAACCAAGCATCTCGAGGAATCAAAGATGCATAAGCTGGGCCGTTAAGTGTTCCAGTGATTGGCACACTAGCATCCGGCACGAAGGTTAAGCGATTAGCTGTTATCCCATCATTAGGATCGCGCTTAACAGTAAAGTTTGTCATAACACCACCGATCCACCGGACGGACCGAGAAATGGTAGATGGGAGCTTAAACTTGATCACCTCGCCCTCATTGATAAAAACCATGCGCCAATCCACATTGTTAAAGGTGGCTGATCCTCCAGCTCTATCCATCCATTGCAGATATAGACCTCGGGTACCACTCCCACTTGGTTGTTCAACCTTAACGCCGAGAACAACGCGACGATTATTGTTACCCACCAATTTGATATCGATTAATGGAGGTGAAAGCTTATCTTGGACGATCGCAATCATAATTGGCGGTAATCGACCAGCATCCGCAAACGACGAAGTTGTTGTTTGTCCCAAGAAGACAATCTCGTTTACAGGGTTTGTAATCCGAAGATGCGTTAGATCAGAATGTTCCAAATTCACATAAAGAACCCGCACGCGCTCTAAACTCCCCCCATAGATAGGATATGGGCCCAGATCGGACCCTCCTATATATTCATCCATCCAATAAGGTCCCGTAGTAGAAGCAGACTTTGTATAAACATCCAAGGTCACAAAATTGGTCCGGCCTGCTGCCTTTTCCCTGTCCATAAAGTGCCAAAGAGAATTGGAAGTATTGAGATCGTTTTTGATTACATTGAGAAACCCTCTAAAGCGGTCTGTTGCGCTAGCGGAGACGGGACCGGTTGTGCTCGGCACTGAAGGTAAATTTGATGGAACCAAATTCGCTAGACCACCTATAGCGGTTCCTAAAACGCCACGAGCGTTGTATACATCATGCGATTGAATGGACAGTGATTTAGACTGAAAGGGCAACAGAACAGGACTAGCCGTTGTGCTGGCAAAAAATGAGGCCGGATCACGCACCACTGTCCTACCATCCACCACCCAAATGGCAGATCCATTCCCTGTATTAAACACATCTATTTGGGCGCTATTATAAACTCCACCTGAAGGCTTCCTGTAATAAGTAAACAAATCACCAGCGAGCACGGGCGGATAGGATTTCATGAATGAAAATGAATTAAAGTCATCCACACCTGTTAAGGAACCAGGACGCTTAAACTGCTCCGTCGTCAGATAAGAGATAGCAGGCCGGACCCCGTTATAGTTATAAGGGAAGACAGTGCTCATGCTTCCAGGAATCCGAGTCGAGTTAAATACATTGAGTGAATTCCAGCCATCGAATGTATTCACGCCACCATAAGTCACCCCAAGCAAACCAGACTGATTGCTTAGAAGATTATTATTATTGGTTTCGAAGCCTTTATCCATGGAGCACTGCCAGGCGAACATGCGCGAGTTTTCAACAGATACACGGCGCTGGACGGCATCCTGCATGAGACTCACCTGGACAGCCCGTGAACTCATCAAAGAAACCCATGCACTCATAAACATTCCCATGACAACCATCATCAACAACGCCGCCGCCATGAGAGCGCCACGCTGCTTCTTTGATGCCTTGTTCAGTTGAGTTTGCATGAAAATCAGAGTGCAGGAAACATTGGAACCGTGAACATGAAGGAAGTCCGCCCCCCCATGTGATTATATGCCTGACGTGGATCAGAAACATCCAGAGTTGAATTTGCAGCGGGTTGAGCCAAGTTTCTTGCACCAGGATCAGGCCACCATATAAAATAAAAAGGCCGTTCTGCCGCTAACTTAAAACGATCAATCGCTGTACCTTCCGAGAAGGCCAGACGGGTTGCACGCTCAAAGGTAATGAAGATAGGAGAAAAGCCATCCGTGATCCATTCAGCCGTCTTATTAGGATCAGGTCTTGGCACAGACGGTGGATAAAAAACTTCGTAGCCGCTTGAAAAAGCCATCGCAACAAATGAACCCGCTGGGTTAGAACCTCCAGAACTGGTAGTCGGTGGCATCGTTAACAAAACTGGATTGTCAGCAAAACGGCGAACGCTGGCATGGAACCCTTGTACCTGCGTTGTTGCGGTGATCCTTAAAATATCGATTTCATAAATAGATAGAACCTTGAAAAGGTTTTGAACCTTACTGAAGCTAAGCACAAAAATAGTGGCATTCTCAGCGGGTTTAGTCATGGCGGTATTCAATGGATTTCGATAATCCAGGTACTGACTAGCATTCACAGCACCGATACTAATCAAATGAGCTCTAAATTTTTGAGGCGTATCTAGTTCCCCATGCAGCGTGGGGTCGTAAAAGATGTTGTGAGGGCGGTACGCATTGAGACCGTTTCGATAAATGCAGAAGATAGCTGTAGCAGATACGATATCGGTCTGAAATTGCTCTCTTAACTCTTCCGCTTGGGCCATCATACCATAATGCGGGGCGATAACGGTATCACGATTTACAGTCTCTGAACTGCCGAAATAATAATTACTTCTCCTTGCGGCATCGAGAGGATTTGAGACAGCCGAAGAGGTCGTTGGACGGCTGGACGAAAGGGTTCCAAGAGAAACCACAAAAGTGCCCATGATCAGCGCGCTGAGAGATAAAACGAGCAATAACTCAACTGCCGTGTAACCACCGCTTAAAACCTTTAAAGCTGGACTAAAAATCCTCATTTGGGCTGGGGACCATGATTGCCAAAGAGCATTCTTAGAACCGATGCTTCTGGAACATTGGAAGTGGGGGCGGGCACAGCGACAGCTTCAGAAGGGCTATCATCTACCGAGACAGCCTTAGCCACAGGCTTGACTGGGATAGCAGTAGAAGCCGTATTCGACTCCTTTAAACGCTTTGAAGCAGTGATATCAGCACGCCGAAGTGTTCCTGTAGCGGCCCCCTTTCGCCCGCCTCCATTTGTCGGCATGAGGTAACGAACATTCGGAGTCACATCAACCGGTATAACAAATGGCTTAGGAGGCAATCCTGTTGGTGTTTTTTCGACCCAGACTAACTCGATAATATCGGAAGTGATTGCCTTCACACGAAGCATCACTTGCTGATCGGGAATGACATCGGGAACTTGCTGCCCCACTTCTAGCCTCATGCCACCAAGCATAACACGCATACCCGAAGGACCAGCCCCACCCCCAACAGCAGCCATGCCGAGGAGAATATCTCGGACTCGATTTTCTTCGGAGTCCCCCTCAGCATCGACACTCTTGCTTATGACTTCAAAAGGATTGTTCTCATCCGATTTAATGAACTCTGGGGTTTTCTCCTCAGGAAGGATTAATGTGTACTGAACACGCTGCTCGGTCTCTTGATCTCCAGCACTGGAAGTTTGCTCAGCAAGGGGATCCTGTGCACGCAAATTAAGTGAACAGAAGATAAAAATCAGTGAAACAAGGGGAATGTTTTTCATCACAAAATCAAGATTTTTTTGTAGCGTCTTTACCGATTTTTGCAGCCAAATTGATAATTGGAGATTCCAAAGTGACAGTGAGCTCGATCTGCCTCACGCTACTACCTCCGGTTATTTGACAGGAGACCACCCGCGCTAAAGGCAACCTTTTTTCGATGTCTCCCAACCAGTTGAGAACCTTTGCATATTCATCCTCAATCGTGATTGTGCTGATGACTAATTTTGGCATAAATAGATCGGCTGCATTGGTTTTAGTCTCTGTCTTGCTTGCCTTTACCAACGTAATACCACGTTCACGATTAGTGTACTCTACAGCGGCCTCCATTTCCTGCTCAGTTTGGATTTTCCCAATACTTGAACTCCAAGTTTTTAAGAAGCGCCGAAGTTCATCCGTCTCACCTTTAGCCTTGGTCAACAAAATATCGGCAAGTTGCCGTGCGTCATCTGCTGCCTTTGACTCATCGACAGCCGTTTGCGCGGCAGTCTTCATATCTTTCACTTTTTTATGCACTATCTGCCCGACGTAAGTGATGACCCCGATAAAGGCCATCAAGATAACACATGCAAGTTGCTTCGGATTCATATTAAATTAAAATGTGTTTTCTATTCTCCACGGACAATAGTCGAGCGATACTGAACGACTTCCCCTTCTTTGGTTAGTTGAGCAGCGAGTGCGCGATATTGAAGCCTTGAGAGGCTGGCCTCCATAAGTCCGACCTCTTTTGAAGACCCCCCATTAATGCGCACAGAAAGAGATAAGTTAGAAGGAACCTGTTCACTACGCTCGATCAAGAGATCTGAAAGACGCACTTCATTCGGCATAGAACGAGAAATGGCAGCACCAATCGGCTGCAAATTCCGAGCTCCTTCCATCCATTTGGCAAGAAGTTCTGCCTTTGCTGTTTCAGCATCGATTTCTGCCTTTTCTGCGTCAAGAGCTTTAGTTGATTCTTCATGCTGCTTCTTTGTAGCAACTGCCTGCAATTTGTCTTGCTCAGCTTGCTTGTAAGCAAGCCAGTCCATTGTCATGAAATAAGCAGCTGCTATTAGCGCTACATAAAACAAAACGGGAATTGCTTTGAATGAATCAGGGAGTCGCTTCGAAGTATCGTTGCGAGGCGTTTTAAAATCGTGACAGAGATAGTTACTCATAAAGAAAAATTAGATTAATTTGTGCCGATGACTGTCCATAAGAGATCCTCCACAGTGAGGTCAGTCGCCCCCAGTTTTTCAAGGGTTGCCATCACTTCAGTGCGATATTTCACATCTTGTCCGTCGCTGATAAAGTAAATGGGGCTACCCTGAGGAAGCTTTTGAAGCAAGGGCATAATGATTTGTATAGACGTCTCTACAGCATCGGGTCCCATTCCACTTCGACTCCGCAGCTCTTTCCATTGACCTTCCTGCTGAATAAGAATTGCCACAGAACCCTCACAGGCACTGATCAAGGCGAAGTTGGCAGAGGTATTCAAACGCTTGGAGACATACATCTCATGAATCGCGTGCTCGGTTAGAGCAAACAAACCACAACAAACTCTACCTGGACGAATACCAATGGTTTTGAGGACATCTTCCGTGACCTTTACCAAGCTTTCTTCACAAGCCAGAAGCATACTTGATGACGTATCCGGGTGATGACAAATGCCATAACGCTTACCACGATCATACTTTGGGCCCAGAACTGCGCGGGGATTTGAACGCAACAAAGCC
>JAPLUM010000808.1 GCA_026397605.1 Verrucomicrobiota bacterium
TCCACCGCACAAGCCACCGGATCAGGCACATTCAGCGAACCCGACCACCGGTGAAGCGCCACTTCTGCAGCACTGAGAGCTTGCACCGCCAGCAACAAAACAATAAGTGCCCGCATGGAAAAAGAGTGGGATTATAAGGACGGGCGCGCGGCCAAAGACAGCTCGATGATGCGGACGCAGAGTTCGGGGAACTCGATGCCGTGGGCTCTGGCGGCTTTGGGGAGGAGGCTGCTGCTGGTCATGCCTGGGATGGTGTTGATCTCCAGGACGTAGGGTGAGCCATCGGCGCTGAGCATGACATCGACGCGACCATAAACTTCGGTCCCACAGCTCTTAAAGGCTGCCATGGCAGCAGCTTGCACGCGCTGGGTGGTTTCTGCATCAAGCTCGGCAGGGCAATGGTAAAGTGTTTTGCCAGTGCCGTTCATCCACGGGTACTTATTATTCATGTCGTAGAATCCATCAACGGGCTCGATATGAATGACGGGCAGGACTTGATCTCCGAGAATGCCGACGGTGAGTTCTTTGCCTTCGATAAACTCTTCAACCAAGGTCACTGCCCCGTATTTTTTGGCCAGTTCGACGGCTTTGAGCCATTCTTCTTCGGTGCGGCAGATGTTCACGCCGACACTGGAGCCTTCACAAGGCGGCTTGGAGACGAGGGGCAGAGCAATGGTCAAAGGTTCGCTGCCATCGAGCTTGTAGATCTGTGACTTTGGTGTGGGCACACCCGCAGCGATGAATTTCTCTTTGCTCAAGGCTGTATCAAAGGCAATGCGACTAGTGATGACGCCTGCACCCGTGTAGCGGAAGCCGCGTGCTTCCAGGATGGCTTGAATCTCCCCATCTTCACCAAAGGTGCCGTGAATGAGATTCATGGCGATTAAACTATCCTCCGGCATATCGAATTCTGGGCCGGAGACATCTACCTCAGCGACGTCAGCGCCGAGAGAGCGTAGTGCCTCAGCGACGCTTTCCGCTGTTTTAATTGAGACGTGGCGTTCGTTGCCAGGACCGCCTTTGAGCAATGCGATTTTTTTTCCAGTGATGTCGAGCATGGTCTTGAGATATGGCGCGAATGAGGTGGAAGCGCAAAGGTAAGATGCGACCAAAATGCTGACACCGCGTCCGTCGAGCTCAGCCTAAACGCAATCGAGCCAAAGAACCTGAGGAGAGAACTAGCCGCCGCCGCCCTTCTCAAATTTGATATTACAAATGGAGTGGATTCTTGTTTTTAATAGTTCCGCCGCTTGCGAGTTATGGTAATTAGTGATTCATTGTCTTTCTACAGTTTCTACATGATCCGGTTTCGTCCCAAACTCCGCACACTTTGTCTTCAGGGCCTCATGGCTTTGGTGACGGGTACTTCATGGGCTGGCACCGCGGTTCCGAAGATGCGCTTGGAGATCCAACCTGTCTGGGGAGATCAGCCTATTTCAGCAGCTCTTTCGGGTCAAAGAAGTGCGAAGATCCGCTTGAGCCGACTGGATTACCTTTTGTCAAAGTTGGCCCTGAAGAAAGCAGATGGCACTTGGCTGGAGTCGAGTGACTGGTTTGCTTTTTTCAGTCTAGAGAAGGGCCGACTGCGCGCGGAGGCAGATGGATTGCCGGCGGAGGCATTCTCGGCCATCCGCTTTCAAGTGGGCGTGCCGCCGGAGGCCAATGCGGCTGATCCTGCCCAATGGTCAGTGGACCATGCGCTGAATCCGCAAATCTGCGGACTGCATTGGGGCTGGCAAGGAGGCTATGTTTTTATGGCGCTGGAAGGCTATGCGCCAGGGCAGCGGGCCTTTTCTTATCATTTAGCCAATGATCCCAATGTGGCGATGATCGAGCTGCCTGTGGAATTCCGTGGAGGTGGTCCATTGACGCTGCATTTGACGCTGAATGCGGCTCGATTGCTGCAAGGGATCGATGCGGAAAAGGATGGTTCGAGCACACACAGTCGTGCTGGTGATCTTCTAGCGGAAAAGCTGCGAGCAAATGTGAAAAGTGCCTTCCGAGTGGTGAAGGTGAGTCACGATCTTTATCAGCCGACAGAACCAGCACTCAAAAATGCCGCTCGCCCTGAGGGCGCGCATGATTTCCCCATCGCTATCACAGAGCGTTTTCCGCAAGTCTCCTTGCCTCCAGATAATCCCCTCACACGTGAAGGTGTGACACTGGGAAAAAAGCTGTTTCATGACACTCGACTCAGCATCAACAGCACGCAATCCTGCGCGAGTTGTCACCAGCAGGAGCAGGCATTGAGTGATGCACGGCGCTACAGCCTGGGGGCTGAAGGCCAGATCGGGACACGCCAGGCGATGCCGCTCTTTAATCTAGCTTGGGCGCAGGGCTTCTTCTGGGATGGCCGTGCAAAGACGCTTCGTGAACAGGTGCTGATGCCAATCCAGGATAAGCATGAAATGCATGAATCATTGGAGCGTGTGGTGAAGAAGCTGGAGCAGGATGCGGAGATGAAAACGAAGTTTGATCAAGCTTTTGGTAGCGCTGGGATCAGTGCAGATCGGATCGCTAAAGCTCTGGAGCAGTATTTATTGACGCTTATCTCCCAGGACTCACGCTTTGATCAAGCGGTGCGTAAAGTGGCTGAATTGAGCGAACAGGAAAAGCGTGGCCTGCAACTCTTTGTCACGGAGCATGATCCAAAGCGCGGACTCATGGGAGCCGACTGTTTCCACTGCCATGGCGGCACGCTTTTTACGGACCATCAATATCGTGACAATGGACTCACGCTGGCAACAGAAGATCTCGGACGGATGACGGTAACAGGTGAGGCGAAGGATCGCGGGAAGTTCAAGACTCCTTCCCTGAGGAACATCGCGGTGACTGCGCCGTATATGCATGACGGCCGCTTTGCTACATTGGAAGAAGTGGTGGCGCATTACAGTGGGCCGATGATTCGACGGGACACCCTGGACCCTAATCTGGCCAAGCATCCTGAAACCGGAATCCAGCTGAGTGCCGAAGCTCAACGGGACCTTGTCGCCTTTCTCAAAACACTCACAGACGAAGACTTCGTCCATCCTGCAAAAGCTCCTCAAGTCGTCAAGCAACCATGAAACTCCCACTTACCGCTCTGATCCTCTCACTCGCGTTCAGCTCCTATGCTGGCAACGATGACCATGGGCTCAGTGATGCACTCGCCGCCGAAGCACAATCCTTTGCGCCAGCCTTCATCGTCAAGACAGGTCCTGCTCCAACTGCGGCTACGCGCAGCACGGTGGGGCAGTGGGGGCCGGTCATCAGCTGGACACCACACATACCAGTGACTGCGGCCACGCTGCCCGATGGGCGTTTGTTGACCTTTTCATCGAATCAACGCACGACTTTCCCCGGCGGTGTGGAGTTCACTTTTGCGGCGGTGTGGAATCCTGCGACAGGCGCCTTTACAGAGATCAATAACCCGAGGCATGACATGTTTTGCGGAGGCACCGCCATGCTTCCTGATGGCCGACTGGTGATCAATGGTGGACGTAATACCACGAGACTCAGCAGTATCTTTGATTGGCGCACCAATCAGTGGGTAGCGATCCCAAACATGAATGATCCACGCTGGTACAACACCAGTGTGGCTATGACCGATGGCAGCGTTTTTACCGTATCCGGAGATGGCGGCACCAATACGGCCGAACGCTGGGTAGAGGCCAGTGGCTGGGGACGTCTGAGCAATATTAATTGGGCCACCGTGGTCGCACAGCCAGGTTATGTCACACGCTGGCATCCGCTCATCGTTGTGGCACCTGATAACCGCTTATTCCATGGCGGTCCCACCGATCAAATGAATTGGATCACTACAGCTGGCAATGGCAGCCTAACTTTTGCCAATGCGAATGTGCCAGGAGCGCATTATCCTAAAGAAGGAAGCTTTGCGATGTACAATGAAGGCCGAATCGTTGTCTTTGGCGGTGCTGCCAGCACGAATACCAATCCCAGCGACGGCTCCACGGGTGTGAGCACGAACCTTGCGTTTACCATCGACATCCGTGGCGCACAGCCAGTCGTGGCCCAGACTGCTTCCATGAAGTTTGTTCGGCAATTCTGCAATAGCGTGATCCTGCCAAACGGCGAGGTCATGGTCATCGGCGGCAACAGCAGCGGCTTAAAATTCAATGATACAGGCTCCATTTTAGCCCCTGAAATCTGGAATCCAGCGACTGGCCAATGGCGAGAAGTCACGGACATGGCTATCCCGCGTAACTATCACTCACTAGCGTTCTTGTTGCCAGATGGTCGCGTCTGGTCTGGTGGCGGTGGTTTATCTGGGAACTCGGCGGATCATCGTGATGCACAGCTTTACACACCACCGATGCTATTTAATGAAGACGGCACCAACGCCATTCGTCCGACGCTGAGTAATGCGCCGAGCGCTATCGGGCCAGGTCAGGTTTTCAATGTGCAAGGCAGTGCAGGCATCACCCGCTTTACTTTCATCAAGATGTCCTCACAGACACACTCTGTGAATACAGATTTGCGGTTTCTTGAGCTGCCTTTCACCAGCCCGAGCAGTGGAAACTATGAGATCACCGCACATAGCAATCTCAGCGTGATGACTCCGGGATACTGGATGCTTTTTGGCCTGAACGCTCAAGGTGCCTACTCCACGGCAAGAACCATCCAAGTCTCGACCACCAATGTTCCGAGTCTAGCAAACCCTGGGCCGCAAACGACGCCTAGCACACGCACGGCTTCTCTTCAGCTCGTCGGCAGTGGCACCGGAACACTGACCTATAGTGCCACAGGGCTACCTACAGGACTGAGCATCAATGCCACAACCGGACTCATCAGCGGCACGATTACAGCAGCACCAGCCATCTTTAATGTCATTGCTCGAGTTGATTCATCCCTCGGCTTTAGCTCTAGCATTCCATTCACCTGGACTGTTGTACCTGCGACTCTTGGTTCAGGCACGATTTTACGGGAATGGTGGCTCAACATTGGGGGTGGTATGGCGATCCAGGATCTCACCGGCAATGCAGCCTATCCCAACAATCCGACTGGCACAGATCAGCCGACGAACTTTGAAGCCCCAACCAATTGGGCAGATAACTACGGCACTCGAATGCGCGGATGGGTGCATCCAGCAGTGACAGGTCAGTATCGCTTCTGGATCGCCAGTGATGACAATGGCAGATTGTTACTCAGCACGAATGACAATCCAGCCAACGCTGTACAGATCGCCAGTGTCGGTGAATGGACAGATTCTCAGCAATGGACGAAATTTCCCACACAAGCCTCAGCACTCATCACGCTGCAAGCAGGCCAGCGTTACTACATCGAAGCGCTTATGAAAGAAGGTGCTGGTGGAGATAACTTAGCCGTCGGCTGGCAGCCTCCAGGAACTACAAGCACCGTGGTTATCCCAGGTAGCCAGTTGTCACCCTGGATTCCGAACCGACTACCCGTGGTGACAAATCCTGGAGCGCGCTCCAATGTAATCAGCTCTGCGGCATCTCTACAAATCCAAGCCAGTGATGCAGATGGTGACGTCTTGGCTTACTCGGCCACGGGTTTGCCCACAGGGCTGAACATTCAATCCACGACGGGGCTCATCACGGGCACTCCGACGGCGACGGGCAGCTTTAACGTGACGGTAAGCGCGACCGATAACAAAGGCAGCCCAAGCACGGCGACGTTTATTTGGACCATCGTGCAGACACTGGTTTTGAATCAACCCCAGACAACTGCTAGACCTGTGAATACAGCCGTGACATTTACCGCTTCAAGCACAGGCGGTGTGAATACTCGCTATCGCTGGAACTTCGGTGACGGCAGTGCCACTACGGCTTACAGCAGCAATCTCACAGCATCACGCACTTATGCTGCTCCTGGGCGCTACCTAGTCACTTTGGACGCTACAGATGATTCGGCAGTCGTCCGCAGCGTCACATTTTACCAGGTGATCCATGCGGCTCTCACGGCACGGAAACCCAATGTCTCTTCAAACATCGTTCTCGAAGATTTAGCTGCGGCGAATGATCGCGTCTGGGTAGTAAATCAAGATGCGGACACGGTCAGTATTTTTGACGCTGTAACTCGTGCAAAACTGGCTGAAACGGCCGTCGGAACAGCGCCTCGCAGCATCGCCATCGCCCCAGATGGACGTGCCTGGGTGACGAATGTCGAGTCCTCCACCATCAGCATCCTCAATAGCACGAACTTCACGCTTGCAACCACTGTCACGCTGCCTCGTGGATCGCGACCTTATGGCATTGCCTTTGACCCTGTTGGCACAGCGGCCTTTGTCGCACTTGAAGGCAGCGGTCAGCTCCTGAAGCTGAATCCGACGACTGGTGCACAAATCAGCAGTCTCAACGTGGGGCAACATGCGCGTCATGTTTCCGTGAACGCAGACGGCACACGCGTCTATGTGAGCCGATTCATCACACCCAAGCTGCCCAATGAACATACCGCTGCTCCAGACACCACCGGACGCGGAGGCGAAGTGGCCGTCATCACAGGTGGCACACTCGCGATAGAGCGCACCATTCTCCTCCAGCACAGCGAGAAGCCAGATTCACCGACAGCATCCCGCGGTATACCAAACTATCTGGGAGCCACCGCACTCTCACCCGATGGACTCTCAGCTTGGGTGCCGAGCAAGCAAGATAACATCAAGCGCGGTGCCCTGCGCAATGGCACGGGCCTCAATCATGATCAAACACAACGCGCAGTCAGCAGCCGCATCAATTTAACCACGCAGGCAGAAGACTACGCCAGCCGTGTGGACTACGATAATGCCGGCATGCCTAGCGCAGCCATTCATGATCCATGGGGCGGCTACGTCTTTGTCGCACTCGAAAGCAGCCGCGCTGTGGCGGTGATTGATGCTTTCAATAAAGAAATCATTGCCCGCTTTGACGTTGGTCGCGCTCCGCAAGGATTAGCCATTTCGCCGGACGGACTCACGCTCTTTGTCAATAATTTCATGGATCGCAGCGTCGGCGTCTTCAATATCTCTAACCTGATTTCAGGTGGTAGCGCACAACCGACTTCCCTAGCCACGCTGGCCAGTGTAACGACTGAAAAACTCACCGCAACTGTGCTAAGAGGAAAGCAGTTCTTCTATGATGCCTTGGACCCTCGACTGGCTTTGCAAGAATACATGTCCTGTGCCTCCTGCCACAATGATGGTGGTCACGATGGACGGGTGTGGGATCTCACTGGTTTTGGTGAAGGCTTGAGAAACACCATCACCCTGCGCGGTCATGGCAATCATGGCATGCTGCATTGGACAGGGAACTTTGATGAAGTGCATGACTTTGAAGGTCAGATCCGCACTCTTGCAGGCGGGAATGGCTTAATGACAGATACCCAGTTTAATACGGGCACACGCAGACAACCGCTGGGTGACCCCAAAGCGGGTGTCAGTGCTGATCTCGATGCACTCGCTGCCTATGTCAGATCGCTCACGCCAGAATCACGCAGCCCCTTCCGAAACGCGGATGGCACACTCACAGCGGCAGCCATTTCTGGTGAATTAGTTTTCCGCCAGCAAAACTGCGCTAGTTGCCACAGCGGCGCCACCTTCACCAACAGTGCTCTGAATGTCTTTCGCGATATCGGCACCATCAAGCCTGCCAGCGGCAAGCGTCTCAATGGCACCCTCACAGGTTTTGATGTACCCACCTTGCGCGGCCTTTGGGCGACAGGGCCATTTCTACATGATGGATCAGTCACCACACTGGCGGAAGCCGTCACTGCCCATCAAGGCACCACCATCTCGGCAGCTGATTTAAACAACCTCGTGGCTTATCTTCAACAGATCGACGACGCGCCGGCAGTGGCCCCCACACCTGTTACCGTTCAGCTCACCACCACAGCCACAACTCCTGTCACGGCAGCCTTCACCGTGAGCGCTACCTTTAGTCATCCTGTGACTGGTTTTACTCTGAGTGACATCACTCTCACTGGCGGCACCGCCAGCGCTCTCACTGGCACTGGCGCCAGCTACACTTTCACCGTCACACCGACTGCGAACGTCACTCTCTCCCTCGCTGCGAATGTGGCACAGGATGCAGCCGCTTTAGGCAATCAGGCCTCCAATGCACTGAGCATCAATTTCAATGCACCTGTGAATCCTTCCGCCCTCGCAGGGCAAGACATCGGCTCGCCAAGTCTCGATGGATCAACCGCTTTTGATTCAGTCACCGGCACCTATACATTGGCAGGATCAGGCGAAGAGATTTTCTTTGATCACGACGACTTCCAATTCGCCGCAACCACATTGACAGGTGATGGCAGCATCACGGCCCGCGTCCGCAGCCTGACCAACACCAATCCGTGGGCCAAAGCAGGCGTCATGATCCGCGAGTCCACAGCGACCGGATCACGTCATGCATTGACCTGCATCACACCACCAGCCGCAGGCAATGGCTTTGGCATGGTCAGTCGAAGTGCGCTCAATGGAGCCGCCGATTATACAGGTGGTCCAGCGTTGAATACCTCTCCAAATAATTGGGTTAGACTTGTGCGCACTGGGAATGTGCTCACGAGCTTTACCTCCGCCAATGGCAGCACCTGGGTTCAGCTTGGCACAGTAACTTTGAGCGGCTTGACTACGCAAGTGCTGGTTGGTCTAGCTGTTAGCTCCACGGACGATAGTGTATTAGCCACAGCTGTCTTTGATAATGTGCAGATCACCGGTAGCACAGGGGGAATTGCCCCAACGGTGAATCTGACCTCGACCTCTGCCATTGAAGCAGGTGCTTTCAATGTGAGAGCCCAGTTCTCTCAAGCCATCACTGGACTGACACTTTCAGACTTTACGGTCACCAACGGATCTGCATCCAATCTCACCGGTTCAGGCACGACTTATAACGTCACGATTAATCCTCAAGCGGCAGGCGCAGTGACCATTCGCCTGCCGGCCGCTGCTGCGATAAACGCCGCCAATGTGGCTAGCGTGGCCTCAAACACACTCAGCGTGACTTTCTCGCCACCGATCAATGTCGCGCTCGCAGGTCAAGATGTCGGAAATGTTCAGCTCACAGGCAGCACCAGCTTCAATAACACCACCAGCACCTATACGTTGCAGGGTGCTGGACCAGAGATCTTCTTT
>JAPLUM010000207.1 GCA_026397605.1 Verrucomicrobiota bacterium
AAGATCCGAGGTGGCAGGCGGAGCGATGGAGATTTTATGAAGAAGAAAACTGAGCCTAACCAGGCAGTAGAGCCAACGATCATACATGTCACGAATCGTGCTCCGAGCAGCACGCTTCGCGCCATGTATGATCGCGGCTCACTTTGAACGTTAGGCGACTTCGCACACCACTCGTGAACACGAATGCCACACACCGAAGCATCACCGAGCTTCCCAGCTTGAGGCAGTTTCGCACGTTCTGTCTCGTTGCGGTTGGCATCTCATTGGCAGTCTTACTCACCGTCAGCGCCATCACCTTCGTTCCGTCTGCATCATGGATTGGCGAGAGAGCATCTTGGGTGTCTATCACCGTTGCGCTTTACTTCACGGTCATCGCCTTGCGGACTCATGTCATCATCCGTCAGCTTGTCTCTGACCGACCTCAGACATTTGACCGACCTGCACCGGAGTGGATTACCGTGCCTTTCCTTTTGGTCGCGGTTGCTTTAGTATTATGGCCACACCATCTATGACGTCGCCTAACGAACATGGTTATCATTGTGCGAAGCCACAATGATAACGGTTGTTGAACGATTCGCGGTCGGATGGCCCTGGACTTACCCAGTGGGGAACGGCTTTTCCCCATTCTTCGAGGGCGCTTGATCCTAAATCCGTATTTCGAGTTTCAGGTTTCACGTTTCAAGTTGTCTGAATCAAGGCGTTACGAGACAATGTCAGTATACTCAAAAGGATTATCCGTGAAATCTGTGTCATCTGTGGATCAGGGTTCAGGAAGATAGAATTCACCGATTGTGCAGATGACCTGGAGAAGAGGAAGGCGGTGATTCTCAATCGGCGGCGGTAGTTACAGTAGCCATCTTGCTCTGCAAGATGAGCTCAGGATCTCCGCTTATGGGTGGCGTGTTGATTGTTTGGAGATCTTGGAGATGGCGAAGCGGGAGGGCTCATCTCGACGGAGCGAGATGGCTACTATGCTGTGCCAAAGGCTGGATTCGCGTGATTATCTGCGCTTTTCCGCAACTTCGTTGGCGTTTGTGCGTTCTTGCTTTCTCCTTATCGCTTCTTTTTACCTTTTTGCATGTCTTTTGCCTCCGCCACTCTGCTGCTACCAAGTCCTGACACCTCCTGGCGGGTCTGGAAATCTAGGTCAGCGGTGCAGGGGGAGCCGGTGGAGCATCCCACTGAGGTGAAGAGTCAGGGTAAGCCTCTGGTGATCGGTCTGCCGGCGGCGGCCTGTCGGACGATCGGTCTGGTGCTGCCAAACGCAGATCATGCGGTGCTGGAGCAGATCATCATCACTCAACTGGAGCGTCGTGGTCTGAAATTACAGGGGGGGGAGGAGCGGAATTTCCGCTGGCATCTGCTGACCCAAACGGCCACGACGGCGACGGTGAGTGTGGATGTTTTAGCCGATCCTTTCCCTGAAGACTTGGCGCTGACACAGATCACCGATTATACCGCTGCCCTGCGTCTGCTGACGCTGCCTGCTGGGCATTTAGTGGTGACAGAGGAATCTGGATCGACGGTGATGGCGGTCGGGTATCAGGGGAAGCTGTATCACAGTCACATTTTTGCGACGGCCTCGGTTTCTGGGGGAGAGATCGCCCATGAGATCATGCTGGCTCAGTTGACCTTGGATGGGGAACTGGGGCAGGGTTTTATTACTGGGGCCACTCTGGTCGGAGCTTCTTGGGATCGAGCTGTGGGTGAGGAACTGGGATCTATGACGGGATTGCCGGTGAAGGTGGTGCCGCAACTACCTCCGAATGCAGATCTGGATGCCAAGAATTGGCCAAGGCTGCTGCCTGCGAGCGTGCGGAATGCACAGAATCGTGCAGTGAGTCGTGGGAGGCTGGTCCGTTTTGGCCTTCTCGGCGGTATGCTGGTGGTGGCGCTGGTGTTTTTGGCCTTTGCCTATCTGACTTATCTGGAGCGCACAGCAGCTCAACTGACGGCGGATGTGGATGCGACGGCTGCACCGGCGGCTCAGGTGCGGAAGACGGCTGAGCAGTGGAAGGCTCTGGCACCGGCGATCGAGCCGAAGCGTTACGCCATGGTGATCCTCAATGAAGTCACCAAGCTGATGCCGCCGAGCGGGATCGTGATCCGTGACTTTGAAGTGAAGGATAATGAAATCGACATCAGAGGGGATGCGCGTGATACGCAAACAGCGGTGCAGTTTGTCGAGGATCTGCAGAAGCACCCCATCCTGAGCCGCTACACGTGGACGAAACCGCAACCCACGGTGAAGGATAAAACCGCTCAATTCCGTGCGCAGGGAAAGGCGCAGTGATCGGTCTCATTTAAACTCTGATTACCTCTCATGGCCTCTCAACTGACCCCGCGTGAAAAAAACCTGCTCCTGCTCTGTGTGGGCGTGCTCGTTCTGATGTCGATGGCAATCGTCGCGAACAGTTTCTTAGGACGTCGAAAGATTGCTCAGGAAAAGATCACTGTCTTGCAGCGTCAGAAGTTAGAGAACGATACCTGGCTGAAGGATCAGGATTTTTGGACCAAGCGCAGAGCCTGGCTCAATGAGAAAATGCCTAGCACAGAGAGTCTAGGACGTGCCCAGGGTCAGTTGCTGGAAGACCTGCAAAATCAGGCTTTGGACTTAGGCGTCATTGCCGAGCAACCCACGCTGCCACCGCTGCTGCCTGCTACGGAAAGTCACCGTGAAGTGACTGTCTCTGTGCGCTTGCGGGGTGATCAGACGGTGATTCTGAGTTGGCTGGGGACCTTGCAGTCTCCTGAGAAGTTTCAGGCCATTCGCCAGCTGGATCTGGAGATTGATTCCAAGGCACGCGAGAAGACTCCGCAGGTGATTTGCAACCTCACCCTAGCCCGCTGGTTCAAGCCAGAGTCCGGCATCTAACCTTACAACCCTGACAGCCATGAAATTGCCACGCCATCTTCTTTGTTTAGCTTGCCTGCCGGTCGCACTGCTGGCTGTGGAGCCTGATCCAGATCTGCCACAGCCTTTTGATCCGGCCAGTCTGGCACCGGTCGCCGCTAGCTCACCGTTTACTCGGATGGTGAATGTCTCGGATAACCTCGTGCTCACAGGCATCGCCTACATCGATGGCAAACCTGTGGCTACGCTCTTCAATAGGGAGACCAAAGAGAGCCACATCGTCTCTGGCGAGCCAAATTTCCAGGGCTGGGTTCTCAATGAAGCGCTGCCAGCGCCTGACATCACCCGCAGTCGTGCACTGATCACCATCGGCGGAGAACAGGTAAAAGTAGGCTATGCTAGCCTCACCGCAGATGACATGAAGGCTGACGGAAAGCGAGGAAAGGGCGACAAGGATGGCGGCGGCGGTGGTGGCGATAAATTCAAAGGTGGCTCGCGTGGTCCCTCTGAAGAGGACCGCAAGCGCTACGAGTCCCTGTCTGAAAAGGCGCGGGATAAATTCCGCGACATGATGCGCTCGAAATTCAGCGATGAAAAATTCCGCAATGCTCCTGAAGAAGAGCGCCGCAACGTGATCCGCAAAGAGTTTGAGCGGATCGAAAAAGAGGACAAGGGCGGCAAGTAACGCGCCTGATGAACCTCACTCAAACTTCTCCATTCCCATTTTTCTTTTCTCTCATGTATTCCAAGTCAATCCGACCCCTCCTTTTTTGTGCTGGTGCCGTAACACTTCTATCACTGCACCTGAATGCTCAGGACGCTGCGCCTACACCTCCACCTGCTGAGGAGAAGCCCGCAGCCACAGCGGCTCCAGTGACGGATGTACCGAAACCAGCGGTGGATGCGCCAGCACCCGCCCCTGCGGTGCCAACGACTGAGGCTGAGGTAAAACCTGTCGTCCCTGCTCCCCAGCCCCCGCCATCTGAGGGTCAAAGGCCTGCAGGTGAGGGAGCAGGCGGCCGGACCTGGGGGCGGATTTCGTCGTCGTGAAGGTGGCGGTGGCAGTGATCCTGCCAGTGCTCTCTCCCAGACGATCCGCATGGAGGGTGAAAAGATTGTCCTGCAATTCCCGAACAATCCAGTCATGGACATGCTCAGCATTTATGAACTGCTGACCGGCGTGACTCTGATCAAGGACACCAACATTCTCGAAGGCGCTCCCGTAAGTCTAGCAACACCCAAAGCCGTGGAGAAGGCCGAGGCCGTGAAGCTGATCGAGGCCACACTGCTCATCAATGGATACGCCATCATCATGGAGCCCGATGGCAAAAGCGCACGCATCCTGCCTGCACGCAATCAGAGTGCCAATGCCGCACAGTTTTCCCATGGTGTGCAGTTTTACACCTCTCCCCAAGACTTACCTCAGGGGGAGACGATCGTGAGTTACTTCATGAAGCTGGATAACCTTGATCCTGAAGAAGCAGGTGCCATGCTCTCCGGCCATGTTGGCCTGAGTGTTTACGGGCGCATCACTCCTGTGCTGACACCTCCCGGCCTTTTGGACTCTGAATGCTCAAACTCAGGAAAAAGAAAGCAAGGGTGTGAATACGATCCGTGGCAGTGCTGCCAGTGATGGACGCAGCAGCAAGGAGGAGAGAAAGGAAGAGAAGCGAGAAGAGAACGGCAGCTCTAGCAGCAGTCGCCAGATTGGGATTAATGGTCAGCAGGTCACGCAAAACTCCCAGGCCCCCAAGCCGACTGCACAGGTCGTGGCTGACACACGCCTGAATCAGATCCTCGTTGTAGCAGCCCCCGAAGATTACACCTACATCGCCAGTCTGATCTCCGAGTTTGATCAGCCGCTGACCGTGGATGAGCCCTATGAACGGAAAATGAAATACGCAGCTGCAGTCGATGTGCTGAGTGCCGTTGTAGATCTGTTGCAGGACACCAGTGGCGGCACGACTCAGCTCCCAGGCGGCGGCAGCATCCAGCAGCAGCGCAGCCAAGCGTTATCGTCCAGTAGCAGTCAGCTACTAGGAGGTCGCAGCACAACCGGCACACGCGGCGGGCAGGTCTTGAGCACTGCTGGTGGTGGTTCGTCTGACACAGCCAGCGGCACGACTGGCGGCACCAGCACTTCCAGGGCCGATGTGATCCAAGGTCCGTCAGAGGACAATGCGCCAGTTTCTGTGCTTGTGGGCAAAACGCGCGTCATCGCCGACCCCATGGCAAATGCGATCCTCGTTGTCGGGCGCAAAGAAGAGATTGAGAAAGTGAATAACCTGCTTGATAAACTCGACCGTAAACCCGCCCAGGTCTATTTGGCGACGATCATTGGTCAGTTGACGCTAGGAGATGGGTTCAACTTTGGAATCGATCTTCTTGCAGCACAAAATGATTCGGATGGCACTGGGAATGATTTCGTTGGAGGCAATTTAAATACGAATCGGAATTCGTTCACTGATATGAGGCAAAACCTTCGATCTGTGTTGTCAACCAGCACGACCGCGGCATCGGGACTAAATCTCTATGGCCAAATTGGTGACAGCCTGGAGATTTACCTCAATGCTCTTGAAACGACAAATCGCTTCAAAGTGCTCTCTAGGCCTTCCGTCTTTGCTTTGAACAATAAGAAAGCTACCATCACCTCGGGCTCTCAGATTCCTGTTCCTGCTCAGATTGTGCAGAATTTAAATGCGGGTAACAATAACGCGGTGACGACGACGGTTGAATTTAGAGACGTTGTATTGAAGCTGGAGGTTGTGCCGTTGATCAATGATGATGGCGAAGTCAATCTGACCATTTCCCAGATCAATGATACCGTGACTGGAGAAAGGATCATCGGGCAAAACTCAGTGCCGATCATTGGAACAGAACAAGTCGTCACCTCGGTGACCATACGTGATCGCAATACCATTGTTCTTGGAGGATTAATCTCTGAGGAAAGTAACAAAACTAATTCTGGAACCCCCTTCCTCAGTCGTGTTCCCGGAGTTGGTAATTTATTCAAGCAGAGGAAAGATTCCACTACCCGCAAAGAACTCATCATCTTCATCCAACCTCAAGTGGTGCACGGGGATGAAGAAGTCAACGTCACCTCGAAACACGAAGACCACCGCACCACGGTCGGTGCTGATTTGGCTGAAAAGTTCCCCGAAAATGTGGACATCAATGCAGCCCGTATCTCTAATTCCGAAGAGGAAGCACGTCGAGAGGCGGCCCAAAAGAAAGGCAATTTCTTTTCCCGTATGTTCTCCCGTGATGGCAAGGTGCAAAAGGCTGCCCCTCCTGCTAGCCTGAAGCGCTGAAGATCAGGGTCGTCGCAATCAGTTTTTTGAATCCGAAAGACTCAAGATAAAAATCATTCTATGGAAAGGCTTACTTGCGCCGTTCCGTTTGTGGTCTTAACCATTCCTTAGTCATGAATATCCCCCACATCCTCGCCCTTGGTCCTCTCGGCACACCTGAGATGATTATCATTGGAATTCTCATTCTCGTCCTCTTCGGAGCCAAGAAGCTGCCGACCTTTGCCCGTAGCCTCGGTAAGAGCATGGGTGAGTTCAAAAAAGCTCGTGAAGAGTTTGAGCATGAACTGACCAAAGCTTCAGATGAAGTGGAGCGTCCGACGATCCCCCAGACCGCCGAAAAGCGCCAACCCGTGGACTCCTCCCGAGACGTTTAGTCTCCACTCATTTTCCGGGATGATTACCAAGGGCATCAATCGGCGGGCTATCTGGCTCGCCTTTTTTGCGGTCAGTCTGCCGCTTTTTTCTCAGGAGAAGCCGGAGTTTATCTTCTGCGCCTACAATCTGAAAAACTGGCTGTCTATGGAGCGCTATCTCGGGGGTGCCGGGGAAGAGGTAGCACCCAAGCCAGCCGAAGAAAAAAAGCGATTGGTCGAAATGTTGGCTGACATTCACCCGGACGTGCTCGGCGTTTGTGAGGTCGGCACAGATGAAGATGTAGCCGATCTGCAAAAGCGTCTGAAGTCCGCAGGCGTGGATCTCCCACACGTGGAGCGGGCGCATGGTGGTGATAGCACGCGCAGTCTAGCTCTGCTATCTCGATTCCCCATCTCAGCGCGGAAATCTCAGTTGGATTTGAAGTATCAGATGGGTGAGCAGACCTTTCCAATGCAGAGGGGGATCCTTGATGCCACGGTGGACTTGACCCCTACGCTGCAGGTTCGTTTTCTTGGAGTCCATCTGAAATCAAAACG
>JAPLUM010000346.1 GCA_026397605.1 Verrucomicrobiota bacterium
GGTGCATCGGCCATGCAGAGTTGGCGCAGGAGCTCATAGGGCAGTGGTTGATCAGCTTTGTGGCGGATGGCGTCATCATGCAGGTCGATGCCGTATTGCGGTCCTGGGTCGCCGTATTCACCGCTGCCACTGCCGATTGCGAGGGCCTGCTCTACGGGGCCAGTGAAGGTGTCTTGATAAACATTGCCGATGTAATAGTAGCGCCCATCGCAGACAGCGCGGGCTTTGGTTGGCTTGAGGCCTTTCGGGGCAGAGGAGGAACCGTGATTGGTCTCGGTCATGATGGTGCTGCGGTCCGGCAAGACATCGGTTTCGCCTTTCAAAACGGGCCACAATGACTTGGCATGACACACGGACTGTGGCGCGATGCCGAAGGCTTCCAAGAAGGTCGGATTGAAGTCCATCTGCGAGATCGGTGTGTTCAAGGTGCGCCCCGCCTTGATGCCTGGACCTTTGATGTAGCAGGGCACGTGGGTGCCAGCAGGATAGACACTGGTTTTACCCCGAGCGACGGGGATTCCATGATCACCAGTGAAAACAACGATCGTATTGTCCGCCTGGCCGCTGGCTTCGAGCTTCTTCATCATCTCACCGACAAAGGCGTCCATGTTTAAGATGCATGAGTAATACTGAGCAATGTCGATGTGCGCGGCTGGGGTGTCGGGCAGCCAGGGCAGCATCTTCACCGCCGTGGGGTCGATATCCTTCGGGGCCGAGTTGCGGTCTTTTGGGTTGGCGAGCTTGGATTGCACATGTTTCCACCAAGGCGCGTGGGTATCCCCAGGATTGCACCAAAACAGCCAGGGTTTATTACCCGCAGCTTTGATCACGGCTTCGAGGTCATCATCCTTCACAAAAACATCATAGGGAAAGTTGCGGGCTGGCTGGACGTGAAGTTTGCCTGAGAGCGCGCAGTAGATGCCACTGGCTTTGAGTCTTTGAATGAGGTTCGGGATATCCTCATGCATGCCTCCAGCAGCGAGGTTCGTCGGATCATTGGCCTTGGTGATCGGATCGGGCAAAGGAATCCATTTGTCGGGGTTGCCGAGCTTTGGGTGATTGTTGTGGCAATTGCGCCAGATGCCATTCGTGTGCGGCAGCAGGCCACTATAAATCGCTGACTTGCTGGGCGAGCACACGCTCTGCCCACAGAAAGCACGGGTGAAATTCACACTCTCATCTGCCAGCTTGTCGAGATTGGGCGTCTTCAGTCCCGTGATGCCCGCATTTGGCTCACGCGCAGCGCGTTCACTGGTGTAGTAGCCGAGATCCTCAACGTAAATGAAGAGGATGTTGGGTTGGGTCGCAGCCTGGACTGAAGCGCAGAAGGCTAGTATTGAAAAAATGAAGCGTAGCATGGTCACTTCTCAAACGACAGAAATGCAGCAACTTCTCAGCAAAGAGTGTGTCGTATTCAGCAGCATGCAGAGGCGGACCCTTACTTCGCCAGCACCTTTTTCTCAAAGGTGGCCTCCTTGCCAAGCAGCTTATCGCAACCTCCTTCGAGCAGCCACTTCTTCGCTGCCATGTTGCCTTTGAGATAGGCATCCCAAAAAGCCGTGGTGCTGGCGCAAATGAGTCGGTGGAAGATGGCGTCCTGCTCTTTTCGTTCGGTGGCTCCTGGAAGTCCTTCATGGCCGGAAAAGATGAAATGATCGCCGTCGTTGAAGTTCACGAGGTAGGTCTCGGCTTGGCTCATGTGATCAAACGGAATGCGGCGATCTGCGGCAGTGGTTTGCGGCAGGAGTTCAAGGAAGTCCTTCGTGCCGGTCATGTGCATGACTGGGATTTTGATGGAGGCAAAGGTGCCATCAAGATCTCGGCGAATGGTCGGGGCGGGTGCGCTCATTTGGATCGCCGCTTTGAGACGTGGCTCGTCGTAGCGCTTCGATTGGAAAAACGGCAGCATGAAGGTCTGGCCTGCGAGCGCAAGTGTCGTGTAACCACCGAAGGAGTGACCCGCAATCGCCATGGCTTTCAAATCGAGGCGACCTTTCAGCGGTGAGCTTTCGTCGGTATTGAGCTTCTCGATTTGATCGAGCGCAAACTGGCCATCTGGAGGTCGATTGAGCGCGTTGGAGAGGTTGGCGGCAGCTTTTTGCAGAGACTTGCCTCGCTCTGCCGCCGGCAGGTCTTTCCACACGCTATCGTCGCTGCCGATGTGCTGAAGATGCACGCTGACGTAACCGCACCCCGCCCAGTGGCGACCGAGATATTCGTAGCCTTCGCGCGAGCCGCCGAGTCCATGCGAAAAGATCACTACGGGAAACGGACCCGCGCCTTCTTTGGGGAAGTAGAGCTTTGCAGGCACCTGGCGATCACGTGCGACATCATGCCAGTCGGGCTTGAGGACGGAGACCTCCATGGACGGCGTGAGCGGTGCATAGGCTTGTTGCTCTTCGGAATGAGTCATGCCTAGGAGAGCCAGAGTGAGCCCTAAAACGTGAAATGAGATATGAGACCGCATGGGTGTTGGTTATTGAGGGTCCACTTTTTTGCCGCGACGCAGAATCCAGGCAAAGGGCTCCCAAAGTTGGCCAATGTAGCCACTTGGCATTGGCTCGCAAATGCCGAAGTTTTCGGGATAACGACCTTTCGGCATGTAGTAGGTGCCAAAGAGTTGGTCCCAGATGGGAAAAAGTCCGGCAAAGTTTTTGTCCCAATCCTCGCGCTCTTTGGAATGATGCCAGCGATGAAAAACCGGTGTGGCAATGACACGGCGAAGAGGTCCAAAATCCCAGTTCACATTCGCATGGAGGAAGATGGCATAGAACGTCAAGAAAGGCGCTGTGGACAGTGTCACGAGGCGGTGAAATCAACGAGCAAGTAGATTTGAACAGCCTGCAGCCAGATCGGCTGCCGACTCAGCGGGCCATAACCTGTATAGGCCCCCAGTTTCATCACATCGATGGAAGTCACCTTGGCCAAGATCAAAATCCCTACCGGCAAAATCAGCATCAATCGAACCAAAGGCTTCGTCAGTAGAATCGTCGCAAACCAATAAACCACATCCGTGAGCCAGCCCTTGCGGAAAACCGGCTGCACCCGATTCCGTCCCCGCCCAGCAATACGCTCGATCACAAAGAAGATGACGGACAGAATGACGAGCGTCACGAGCACGCTGAAAAAAGTTTTATCGGGTTTCATCAAAAGGAGATCGGTGAATGAGTAGGGACTGAATAGGTATGTCGCCTGATTAACGGCATTTTCGCCACCTCGGTAACGAAGTGTTTTGAAAACCTCATAAAACCGCGTGGACTAAGGCTGTTTGGGCAGCGGTGGATGGCTCAACCAAATGGCGTTGGGTGCCTCTGAACGCGCAGCGGCGATGTCTGGCCATTCGTCGCCATCGAGGTCTCCCAAGGCTAGACCGTAAACGGTTCCTTGGCCGTCGTTCCAAGAAGACTCGGCAAACTTTAGCTCCTTGGCTTTGCTTTGATTGAAGAAGATGGAGCCAATCGCTTCTTGCCTGCCTACAACGAGGTCGAGCGCTCCGTCGCGATTCATATCCATGACGTCGATGGAATAAGGTGCGCCGGATTTTTCACCGACTGGGAAAGGGTCCTCAAAACTTCGCTGGCCTTTGCCGCGATGAATGAAGAGACCGCTCTTGGCATCACCGACCACGAGATCCATGATCTTGTCTCCATCCATGTCGGCGGCGGCGGCGGCGCGTGTCGTGGATTGATTCGGACCGAAGGGCATCGGCGCTGAGGCAAACTTCCCGGTGCCGTCATTCCAGAAGATCAGGCTTTGACCTCCGTCGCGATGCGGCACGAACAAATCGATTTTCCCATCTGCATCCAAGTCCGCTGCGACGATGATCGTCGCTGATTGAGTCGGCAGCGGGATGTGATCCGGGAAGCTGCCCTTGCCATCATTGAGGCACACATAGCACGGCACCGGCTTCGCTGGATTGCTGGATCGGTTGGCCGCGATGATGTCGGGCCGCCTATCTCCATTCAGATCTGCCAGTGTGATGTAGCGTGTGGACCATTCGGGACGTCCGAATGTGCCAGCCACTCGGTAACCTCCTAGACCATCATTCAGATAGATCACCTTGTGGTCAGGGCGATCATTGCTGACCACCAAGTCCAGTGATCCATTGCCATCCAGATCAGCCAAGGCGGCAGAGTAGGTCCGATCTGCTTCTGCGGGCAGTGTCTCCGTGGTGAAGTGGCCTTTCCCGTCATTGCGCAGGATGAGATTATCCAGCGGCCAGTGACGGCCTCGGGCCAGCACGATGTCCAGGTCGCCATCACCCTCGATGTCGCCGAAACTGACACTGGCGGAGGTTTCGCCCTCGGTCTCCAATGGCTGCATCCGCTCGAAAGTCGGCACCTCTGCCGACCATGACAAGGAGGCGACTGTCAAAAAGAGGAGCGCTGCCGCTGAGCCTGCCGGAGAGAGAATGAAGCGCATAGTCTTGGATGGAGTTCACTCGCTGGCCTCGATACAATAAAGCGTCTTTTGTCCGCGCAGGAAGAGTTGTTTCCCAACTGCAACGGGAGAGGCATCGACGCCGTCTTTGAGCGCATTGGTGGCTAAAATCTTGAGTTCCGGCCCGGGCTGTAAGACGACGGTGTTGCCATTCCGATCCGTGAAGTAAACACGGCCTCCGGCAAAGATGGGTGAGGTATAAATGACGGCCAGGCCAGGCAGACGCTGGCCCTCCAGGATGGGCACACCCGTCGCCGCATCGAGAACGGTCAGCACATTGGTCAGGCCCTTGGTGAAATAGAGATGGTCGCCTACTAGGACAGGCGATGGGACATAAGGATTGCCAGATTTGGTGCGCCAATTCACGGGCCCATCCAACCCCAATTCTCCCTGCGAAGAAAGTGGCACCGACACGCCACTATTTCCCTGATATCCGCTGAGGATGATGGCTGCATCGCGATAGCGCAGCGCTGCCGGGATGGCATTTTCGGTCATGCCCTCGCAGGACCAGATGACCTTTCCGGTCTCCAGATCGTGACTGCGTATCCTTCGCGTGCCATTGAGGATGACCTGAGTTTTCCCGCCAAACTCTGTCACCAGCGGCGTAGTCCAGGTCGTGATTTCGTCCCGATCCGCTTTCCATTTCGTTTCACCCGTTTTGGCATCTAGGCAATACAGTGCCGAATCCACCTCTTGATCCCAATTGATCAAAAGTCGCCCCTGATAGTACACAGGGCTCACGGCCTCTCCATAGCCGCGTCGGGTGGTGAGCTTGCCCAACTGGCGTTCCCACAGAAGCTCGCCTTTGAGATCTAACGCAAAAGTGCCGAATGAGCCAAAGGAAACATAGAGACTTTCGCCATCAGTCGTGGGGGAGCCTGAGGCATACGAATGCGTGGCATGGTGGCCCTCATGCGGCACCGCCTCCGCGAGAACCTTCTGCCATACGACTTTGCCCGTGCTGCGGTCGAAGCTGGTCACGATGAAGCGGTAAAAGTTGTTGGGCTCGGTCGTGAGTCGGTCATATCCAGGCCGCGGTGGGGGTCGATCCGCCGGATTCGGCAATTCCTCGGGCGTTGCCACACGGTTGGTTGGTTCGCAGGAGACGATGAAAATCTGCTCACCCCAAATGATCGGCGTGGCGCTGCCTTGTCCAATCAACTCAGCACGCCACTTGATGTTCTTTCCACTGACACCATCCCAAGTCGTCGGCGGATCAGCCAGTGGCGCAGAGCCATCCGCATGGGGACCACGCCAATGTGGCCAGTTTTCAGCAGCAACCATCGACAAGGGTGCAAGCCCAAGCGTGAAGCAGATCCATGCGTAGCGCACCACCCCGGCCACGGATTTCTGATTGCTGAAAGGAAGCTGGAGTATCGCAGGATTCATCATCTGGAGGCTAAAGGAGAAGGATGATGTTTTATACCTTCTTTTAGAGGTCGAATATGACAGGAAGCTTGAGCAATGTTCATGATCAGAGCGCTGCTACGCGACGCTCTTTTAACCGCAGTCCCACAGCGACGATTGCTTCGATTGCGGGTTTAAGTTCACTACCCAGACTCGTGAGTGCATATTCCACTGTCGGAGGTGAGGTGGGTTTCACTGTGCGTTCGACAACTCCAGTATTCACAAGCTTTTTCAATCGAGCAGAAAGCACTTTGGCAGATACCCTTTTAAGATCGCTTTTCAGTTCACTGAAAGTTCGAGGCGAATGACTTAGATGCCAAATGATCCCTGGAGTCCAAACACCACCAATCACACCAATGCATTCTGCAAGCGGGCAGTCTTCAGGCGGAGGATCGACTTTGTTTTTGCGACGTGGTACCATGTTTTGAATTGGGTTTCCTCCGAGTAACTCGATTCCAATGTATCCTCAAGTCATTAGGTTTACAAAAGTAACTCAATGCCTACTTTCCGCTTCTATGACCCACACAAACTTGACCGCTTTGGAAGCCATCGAATCCCGCCGCTCGGTAAAACACTTCGATTCTAAACACAAGATGACGGAGGAGGAGATTGATCGTTTGATCACCTTGGCGAAGCTCGCGCCTTCTTCGTTCAACATGCAAAACTACCGTTTCGTGATTGTGAGCGATCCAGAGTTGCGCCGTCAGATTCGAGCCGTGGCATGGGATCAGGCTCAGATCACAGATGC
>JAPLUM010000796.1 GCA_026397605.1 Verrucomicrobiota bacterium
CTCATCCATCAATAAACGTTGAGTCTTTTTGTCACCCGTGATTTTATAACGAACATTTTTCGAGAAATCAGGACCAAACTATCCACACTTCACCCATCATGAATATTCAAAAAACATCTCACCATCGTTTGATCAAAGGCACTGGCAGCATTTACCAGAGAGCTTTCACGCTTATGGAAATGATGCTCGTGCTGGCCATCATCGCCCTTCTGATTGCCGTAGGTGCGGTAGCTTTACAAAACGTTCAGGGTGGTGCCGAAGTCACAGCCGCCGAAGCCCACATGGGCACCTTGAAGACAGCCGTCATTCAGTACAAGACTTTGAATAGAGCCTTACCAGCCAATCTAGAGGCCCTGGTGAAACCACCTGCAAACGCCCGCTTCAAGAAGTCTCTGCTTGAAGAAAGCGGCATCACCGACCCTTGGGGAAGCCGATACCAGTTCCGCAGCCCAGGTAAAAACGGCAGACCTTTTGAAATTTTCTCATACGGCCCTGACAAGAAAGACGGTGGTGATGATGATGTCTTTACGGACTAAATTTTGAGTTTCGTTAATGATCCCCAACTGCCATGAAACGATTGACTCAGCGCCACGCGCCGTCTGGCTCCACCTTGCTGGAGCTGATTGCCGTGATGTGTATCATGCTGCTGATCATTGGCATTGGTTTCGGAAGTTTTAAGTTTCTCGATCAGGAAGAGCCTTTTCAAAAAGCCACGCAGAGCTTGGCGCAAATGTCTAAATTTGCGCTAAACACAGCCATCACACAGAATCGCGGCATGAAGATAGGCTTTGAAAAGCAGAGCTTCGGTGTCGTCGGGGCATCCTTGGAGGGAATGAGCCAATTCTCACTGCCCGCAAATATGAAAATGTTCATCAAGCGCTGGGGCGGTAAGGGTTGGGAAAAAGCCGAAGGTCAAACTTGGATCTTTGGTGAAAATGGAATTTGTGAACCATTGAGGTTTCGTTTTGAAATCAAAGATGTCGATAGCGCTGAGGTAGAGTTCCACCCTCTAACAGGAGCTGTTGTCCAATGAAAACGCTGCGGCTTTGTACCCATGGGAGTGTCAAAAAAGGCAGAGGCATGACCTTGCTAGAGGTAGTGCTGGCATTAGCCGTTTTCAGCATAGCCGCACTCGCGCTGGTCGGGACTTTAAATAAGATTGCTGAGACAGCAGTGGAGTCACAGATCATTCTAGAAATCGAGCAATCATTGGAGTCGCTCATTGATGAGTACGGCAAGATGCCACAGATGCGGAATCTGGAGGAAGACATCAAGCCTGGCGCAGATGGTGTGGTGTATCGGGTGAAGATCGAACAGATCAAGGACATGAAGAACAAGGAGGGGCAGTTCCTCAATGACATGTTTAAAATTCAGGCCTTCGCTAAATGGAACGACGGCAGTGGCGTTATCGAACTGGAGGCTGAAAGCCTGCGCTATGCGGGGGCCTTTTTGCCAAAGTAATAAGGAATCGACATCATGAAGATTTCACCTGTCATCTCTCAGTCCAACCGATGGCTAAATCATCGCTTTAGCAAGGTTACGCATTCGGCGTTTACTCTATTGGAGATGATCGTTGCTCTTTCTGCGTTCGTCTTACTCATGGGGGGCATTTTCGCCATTTCTCAGGGCACCATGGAGCTGGCAAATGACATCGAACTTGCCCAAGATCGCTCACAGATTCGACAAAATTTTGTGGGGTTTCTGCGGCGTTCGTTTCGCAGCTTACCTGGAGATGCAGAAGTGCGTTTGAGCGTCAAGGCTAGAGGTGGTAGCTATGTGCCGACACTGAATTTTGTAAATGGGGGGAACTCTTTCACACCTGGCATTTCGTTAGCGCCAGACACCAGCGTGGAACTCTTTGCGGATGAGCGTCCGGGTGGTTATCTGCGAGTAACCTTGCGAGTTCTGGATCAGATACTACGACGAATCGCTGGGAGAATAACTGGAAAGATGGTGGCCGCCGACCCATTCTTGCCGAAATGAATTTACAGCTTGATGACGGCTTTCAAACCCGAGCGGTTTTTTGGATTCCTCCAATCTCTCGAACACTAACCCCATGATCAGGCATCCTTTCCGGCATCGCAATCAATCAGGCGCAGCGCTACTCGCGGTGCTCTGGGTGATTGCCATGCTGATCGGATTGGTCGCAGGAGTCTCCCTGCTGCTAACCTTTGATCTCGATGCAGCTGCCGCTAAGCGCCAGATTTTCCGTGCTCGAATGGTCGCTGAGGGAGCGCTAAACATCGCACTGAATCCGCAGGTAGGTGCTGGCGACCCCCTTTTAAAACAAACTCTTTCTGAGGATGAAGAATATGAAGTGCAAGTCATCGGCGAAGATGGCCGACTGAATCCAAATATACTGCTGGGTGTCTCGCAACCACCACCACCGCCGCCACTAGATGGCCAGATTATTGCGCCTGTTTCGCCAACTCCAGCGTCAGGTGGAGATGCTGTTTTAACCCGCATTTTCATGAACTGGGGAATGAAATTGGATCAGGCCAAGAAGCTGATCGCGGCGATGAAAGATTGGGTGGATGACGGTCCAGGAACAAATGTTGGTGGCGCTGAAAGCAAGGAGTACGGTAACAACGGAATGCCGTTCAATCGGCCCTTTAAAAGTATTGAGGAGATGGCTTTGGTGCGTGGCATGAATGAAGTAGAACAAGCCTACCCCGAATGGCGGACATGGTTTAGTTTTTATGCTGGCGCAACTTTTGATCTCAAGTTTGCCAAGCCTGAAGTCGTTGTCGCAGTAACGGGCTGTCGTCCGGAACAGGCACAACAATTACAATCACGTTTTTTAGGACGCGATGGTGTTTTGGGCACAGAAGATGATATTCCTCTGAGCATCGACGAGGCGCTGACCACACTTGGAATCCCGCCAGGTGGAGCAGCCTCTGGCTTTTACAGCATATCCAGTCAAACCAAGCGCTACGTGGTGAGGGTTCGAGTCGGAGATCTAGTGCGTGAACTCTCTGCTGTAGCCCAAGGTCCGCCACCTACTCCTAGCGGCGGAGCCGTCGTCGGTGGTGGTGGACCAACGAACATCCTTTGGGTGCATTGGCATAGAAGACCTGAGCCATGTTGGCGGGTAGGCGTATGCAGCCGTGGGAGTCGGCGTATCCAGGGAGATAACCGGCGTGCATGCCGATGCCGCCTTTGATTCGCATGAACCAATACATCTTAGCGCCGTCGAACTTCGTGCCTGGTGGGCGGCGATCTTTGCGATTATCAATCTGAGTCATGACAATGCCACCGTAGTCATTGATGTAGTCGCCATAGACAGAGGAAAGATGATCAGCGTCCTTTTCCATGATGGTGAAGTTTCCGCGTGGTGTGGGGAAAGCTTGGCTACCCGAGCAGATGGGGGATTCTCCAACCAACTGATTGCCTTTGTAGAAATACGCCCATTGTTCGCCCAGCACTAAATGGATGTGTGGCCTGCCGCGAACACCATCTCCTTGCCAATAAGAGCCATCACCTAGAACAGACGTTTTGAGCTTATGAAAGCTGGGCACCTGCGGCATCTTGACCATGCCAAACGGTGCAAAGCGCCAACGCTGTGGTGCCATGGCCACGTATGATCCGCCACCTGGAGCTTGCGTGGTGTAATACGGATTGGTTCTGACACAGCTAACTCCGGCGCTGAGGCAGAGATAGGCGTAAAGGGCGCGGAGAAGGCTGGGCTTAATCGGGTGACAGGTCATGAAGAATAAAGGATTTTAGCGGACTCCGTCTGTTCAGATCGGAAAGGCGAAGGCGATGGTGATTACGCAAAAAGCACCCGTCGGACCAATAGAGCACAAAGACGGCCTAGCAGTCGTGAATATAGACACCTTCCCGTCACAAATGATCAAATCTTTTGCTCAAAGGATAAGATGCACGCCTTTTGATGCTTTGCGTTCGTTTATGGCCGATCATTCTGAGCTGGCTGTACACGAAAAACCCGCGCCTCATTTGCATCAGGCGCGGGTTGTATCGATTGGATCGGCAAATGGACGGGCTTTTTTGACCGCTGCAGCACGAGTTTCACCAAGGCCAGGGAGTGTCTGCACGGCTTTGTCATCGCCTTTATTGAGGATGCCAAGCAGTTCCGTGCGCTGACCCGCAGTGAGGGTTTTAGCCAATGCTTGGGATTTGATGGAAGGGCCATCCGCAGCTGTTTCAGCCTTGGCTTTAGCCGCAGTAGTAGATTTTTTCTTTGCAGGTGTGTCTGCCGCAAGGATAGGGGACACGATGCTCAGAGTGAGGAGGGCGATGAGGATGCGTTTCATAGGATAGGTTTTAAAAGCTAACAAGCACAGCATACGAGCAATTTTTTTTCTGCAATGAGTAAAATGCAAAAACTGCCATCAGTATTTTAACTCTGATGGCAGCTCAGGCGGCTCATGATTGAACCTGATTCTCTAGGTTTGGAAACTTGTAGGGATCGGGGAAGGGGATGTCTATTCGCTTTTCTTCTTTCCTTTGCCTTTGCCCTTGGCTGCCGCAGCGCCGACTTTTTCACCTGGCTTTGGGAGGGCAGCTTTGGCGGTTTCCCATTCAGGATTTAGAGTGGCCTCAAGTATCGTGAAATTACGGAAATCCACAGACTGACCGCCCACAGTGAAACCAGGGGCCAGTTTGGCTGATTTAAAGAGGTCATTGCTGCCCCAGGCGACCATATCATCTACCTTGCCGACCATGCTGTCTCCCACCATTTCCAGGCGCACTTTATGCCAGGTGCCTGGGGTGAGCTGAGCTGGGAAGCGGGCGAAAATGACGGCTTTATCTGGGCCTTCGTGGTCATTGTCGTCCTTCTGAATCGTCACAGACGCTGGTGTGATCATGATACGCGCCATGTGATCTTTCTGAGCGTTGATGGAAAGGCTGGTGCTTTTTGCGCCCTCAAACTTGAATTCATATTCCACGACGAAGTCCTGAAGTTTATTCGGCAGTCTGGATACAGCGCCATGTTTGTCTTCGGCAAGTTCTGCGCCGCGCAGGACGCCTTCCACGAGCTCCCACTTGCCTTTAGCGGCCTTCCAAGGCGCGGCAGGTGCAGTATCTAGCTTGTTTTCATAAATAACAGCGCCGGGGACAGCCAGCAGAGCAGTGTCCGCAGCAGTGGCGGTTAGGCTTAGAGCTAAGAGGGAGGATAGAAAGAGAGTTGATTTCATGGGCAACGAGAAACGTGAAGGGCAGCGCTCTATTGCACTGAATTCATGGTGCTAGCTGCATCATTTTGGTGGTTGCTGCGAAAACTTTACTCGTTCCTCACGAAAATTGTCTTTTCCGTGAACAAAATGGGTCTAATCTCAGACTAAGGTTAACCCCACTGTTAAACTATGAAGACAATCGCACTCTCACTCCTTGCTGCTATCAGCATTTCCTCATGCGCCACTGGCCCTAATGCCCAAACGGGTACGGTCGTCGGTGCTCTTGGCGGCGCTGCCGTCGGCGGCATCATCGGTAATCAAAGCGGCCGCGGCCTCGAAGGCGCTCTCATTGGGGGCGGCATCGGTGCTCTTGGTGGCAATGCCATTGGCAATTCCCAAGACCAGCGGAACGCTCAATACCAAAACAACGGCTATAACAACGGTTACCGCCAACAACAACGTCGCCCAGCTGGTTATTACCAGAATGGTCAGCCTTACTACTAGGATCTGACTCGCTAAGAGATTTCAAAAGAAGCGCGATCTGGTGACAGGTCGCGCTTTTTTGTTGGGTAGAACCGTGCCAAGGGTGCAGATGCGATTGTCTGAATTTGTTTTTGCTACCTGCCGCGCTGGATCTGAAAAGGCGCTGAAAAAAGAAGTATCCCTCCAGTCAGGGAAGCTTCTAACGCCTGCGTTCATGCGCCCACAGCTGATTACCTGGAAAGTTCAGGCTGAGCTGCCCGAAGATTTTGCCTTCACATCTCTGCACGCTGTGGTCAGCGGTTGGTCTCTTGGCATGGCACGGAATGCCGCGGAGGTGGCGCAGATTGTGACAAAAACCAATATTGAGGTGTGTGCTGTCCATGTCTTTCCACGATTGATTTCTGAAGATGGGCTCACGGCTGAAGCATGGGCTCCTGTAGATGCTTTGACGGAAGACTTGAAACAGGTCTGTCCAATCTCGCCAGAAGGCGGCTACATCCTAGACGTCATTTTGGGTGAGGTTGGCGAGCCTTGGTTCATCGGTTGTCACCCCAAATCCCCCACCAGTCATCCCCATGCTGGAGGTCTGCCAAGACTGACGATACCTGCTGAAGCGCCTTCTCGAGCCTGGCTAAAAATGGAGCAAAGCCTTTCTTGGTTGGGTTTGGATAGAACTGAAGTGCTGGTTGGTAAATCTGCGTTAGAGCTGGGAAGTGCGCCTGGTGGGGCCTCATGGTCTCTCCTCCAGCGTGGCATGAAGGTTATCGGCGTAGATACAGGTGCGGTGGATGCCTGCGTGCAAAATCACCCGAACTATGACCACATCAGCCTGCCAGCGAGCCAGCTTCCGCTGGATTATCTGCCTGAAAAAGTCGATCTGTTGGCTTGCGATATGAATTTAGCTCCAGACGTGGTGCTGAAATACCTGGAACCACTTTGCCTGCGAGTGAAGCCACGCTGGCTTGTGCTGACTTTTAAAATGAACGATGGGCGGGTGGAGGCGCTGATGCCCTATTTCATCTCGCAAGTGCAGCGCTTTGCTCCAGGCCCAGTCTATGCCAAGCAACTACACGCCAATCGACGTGAGGTCACATTGGTCTCTCAAGCAGCAGAAGTTTAACCAAACAGCTGAGCCAGTGGCTTGCCCTTGTCCGCCACGGTGAACGGGCGCTTTGTCGGTGAATAGAGCACCTGATCGAGTGGCAGACCAAGGGCATAACCAATGGTGGCGTTAAAGTCTGGGATGGTGACAGGCTTATCCATAGCCTTGTCGCCCTTTTCATCTGTAGCGCCATAGACTTGGCCACCACGAATGCCACCACCAGCGAGCACGCAGCTAAAGCCTGCGGGATGATGATCACGGCCATCATTTACATTGATCTCTGGCGTGCGACCAAATTCGGTGGCTAGAACGACAAGCGTTTCATTGAGCATGCCACGGGATTCAAGATCCTGTAGGAGCGTGCTCAGCGCCGCGTCGAGTTCATCACACAGCTCAGGAACGCGAGTGAAATTGGCATTGTGGGTATCCCAACTGCCAAAGCTGACTTCGACGTGACGCACGCCATGTTCAACAAGGCGGCGCGCCAGCAGACAACCTTGGCCAAAGCGCTCGCGACCATATTTTTCACGCAGTGCTGCGGGTTCAGCATCGAGATCAAAGGCCTTCAGTTCCTCGCTCTTCATCATCTTCACGGCGTCATCATACATGTCGCTATAAGCACGCACATTTTTGACGTCATAAGTTTCCGCGAACTTTTGATCCAATTGCTTGGCCACGCCGAGTCGATTGGTGAGACGCTCTTGAGTGAACCATGAGTTCGGTGTCACATTCGAGATGCCGCTTTCAGGATCATTGATCATGAGGGGTGCATATTTGGCTTCAAAAAAGCCTGCGCCAGGATGCCTGCTTTCATTGCCGATCATGACACTGCCTGGCAGCGTAGGGTTGCCACGATTTTGGAATTTTTCTAACCACGCTCCCATGGATGGGTGGCGGATGCTGCTGCGCAGTGTGTAGCTGGTGCGCTGGAAGTATTGCCCTTGCTCATGGGCACCCTGTGTGGAGGACATGCTGCGGATGATGGCCAGCTTATTGGCCTGGCGGGCGACAAGGGGAAGATTTTCACTCAAGCGGATGCCGTCCGTATTGGTATTGATGGTTTTGGTTAAACCCATCACTTCAGCGTTGTCTGGCTTTGGATCAAAGGTGTCCAGATGACTCATGCCACCATTCATGTACAAATAGATGACATTGCGTGCCGTAGGCACCTGCTTCAACGGAGACGTGTTTTCGCCTGGGATTGCCAGAGCTTTACTGGTAAGCTGGCTAGCGGCAGTCACACCTAAAAGTGACTGCGCTGCTTTTGTGACAAAAACTCGGCGATTAAGGGGATCTGAAAAAGTACTCATGAGAATCATCGTCCAAAACGATCCTCCACAGGGTGTCTTACAAAAATCCGTCCTATTTTAAGACAACTAGGCTGCTTATCGGGATTTCAGCCGCCAGGGAAGGACTGGATTGCTTGCCGCGCTCCTGATCGTTGAAGCCAGCCAACAAAGTGAGAATGGCGGCATAGAGGATGAAGATGCCAAAGGGTAAAAACCGCTTAGCAAAAGCAAATCTCTGCTTCTCAAAGTTAATGGTGGACCCGTTTTGGGGAGATGGAGTTTTCATGCGCCGACATAACTGGCCATGAATGCCGTGACTACAAACAACGGAAAGGTCACAAACGATCTGACATGCTCCTGCGACTGATAGCCATCCGTGTAAAAAATTGATTCAGAACGGAGTAAATACTCAGCTGCTGTTCAAGCGTGAGAATAGAGTGTCAAACCTTTCACATTGGCTCACTTCAAAGCAGCCAAGTGCAGACTGATTACTGCACAAAGTAAAACTGACGCGTATTCAGCGCTGCCCACAGGGCATCGCCTTTACCGGTGGCATCATTGGATCCGACGATGGGTAGCAACAGGGCTTTCTCGTCAGTGCTGGCCTTGCGGCTAAAGAGACTGAGGTAAATGGTATCGATGGTCTGATCGGCGGATTTGCTGTTTTTTAGACTGCGGGAGATGATGGTGTAAGGGTTTAAAAGTTGGGTGAAAGTCTTGCCATTCAGAAGCATAAGCGCCTGACCAACAGTGGCGTCTTCATTGGCGTTCTGAACGAGTTCACGATCACTTTGACCAAACTCACGTAGGAAGTGTCCATTCGGCGCGGGACTGCGGATGTCAGCGGCGCGGATCATGAATTTATCACGCAGGCTTTCCCATGCCTGGAGCAGCGCGAGTTCCTTTTTATCATCAGCTTTGAGCTTTTCCGCATCGTTCTTTAACCGCACTTTTTGGATTTCATTCAGGCGGGCACGCTGCTGTTTAGCCATGATGGCCAGGGCATCATCGATCGCGAGGTCTCTGCCCTTACTGGTTTGGATGACTTTGGCGATCTCAGCGGCAAATTCAGCATCGGTGACCTGCTCCTTGAGTTTGCCATCACGGGCCAGTTCAGCAAACTTTTTGAAACCCATTGAGTAGATGATGTCATCGGCGGCTTGGTCGATGGCTTTGCGCTGATTGGTGACTATTTTCTTCGCTGCACGAATGCCTGCTTCATCCTTGTTTTTCGAAGCTTCGGTGAGTTGTTCCTGGGCTTTACGGACATCTGCGGCCAGTTGGCGCTGGGTCTGAGCCACTTTGGCAGCGCCAGCGGCGAGTTCCTGAGGAGTCAGCGCATTGAGAGAACGGTCCAACCACTCGACCTGGCGGATGGTGATGTCCCGATCAATCTGAGAGTCCATGCTAGGCACGTCAGGAGAAGGTTTATGAAGAGTCACCATGCTATCCCAAATCTGCTCTGAAGTCATGCGGCGCAGAAGCGGGCCTGGGAAATGATAGACTTCACCCAATTGCACATCTTTTGTGTGGGCAGCACGCTGATAGGCTGAGCTTTTGTAGATCATGGCCAAGTAGGCTTTCATGTCATAATTCATTTCCTTGAGGGTGTTCTCCAGGAAGGTCATGAGCTGTGGATTGCTGGCTACAGTGGAGTCAGTGATCTCGTCCACGGGCTCGATAAGGCCCATGCCCATGACCTTTTTCCATAGGCGATTCGCGATCACCAGGGTGAAGCGTGGATTGTCCTTTGACGCCACCCACTGCGCGTAGGACTCGATTGGTTTTTCACCTTCTTTGACAATTTTTCCATCCTTGGAAAAGGACGCAGGGATCACTGGCGCGATGACCTGTTTTGGTTTGGCATCTGTGTATTGATAATCATGCGGAAGCTCCAGCTTCTTTTTATCAGTCTGATCCAACACTGTGTTGTAGCGTA
Organism: Verrucomicrobiota bacterium; assembly: GCA_026397605.1. Taxonomy (GTDB): domain Bacteria; phylum Verrucomicrobiota; class Verrucomicrobiia; order Verrucomicrobiales; family Verrucomicrobiaceae; genus Prosthecobacter. The sequence goes on from JAPLUM010000796.1 coordinate 9,952, forward strand.
GCGGACGTAGAATCTCGCTCATGGCCTTACTCAGATCTTTGCGGTCAAGACCTGCTGGAAGTGCGGTAGCCACGGCAGGTCCACCCTTTTTGGTTTTCTTGGAGCTGCTGTAGAACGCCCCAGCTAGGAGAGGATTCGAGAGACCATTGGTCCCAGTCATGCCATAGCTATGAGAGGCCATTTGGTAGTAGTCCATCTGCGTCCATTTATCGAAAGGATGATTATGGCACTGAGCGCACACCATGCTGGTGCCGAGAAAGACCTGCGTCGTCACGGCCATGTTATCCAGAGGCATGTTGTAGTCGCGGATGTAGAAGCCGACGGCCCCATTTTCATAGGTCTTGCCATCGGCGGTCATGAGCTCACGCACCATTTGGTCATACGGCTTATTTTTTTCTAAAGCTTCACGCACCCAGTTGGTGTAGGCAGCGCCAGCCGGCTGGCTGTTGCCCATGGTCAGCTGGGATTTCACGCGCAGTATGTCATTCCAGTAGTTGGCAAAGTTTTGCACATACCCATCTGAGGCCAGCAGGGTGTCAATGAGCTTGGAGCGCTTGTCAGCCGTGGTATCCGCCAGAAAATCCGTCGTCTCCTTCAGAGTCGGAATGCGGCCAGAGATGTCCAAGTAGATCCGACGCACAAAAACCTCGTCGCTGATAGGAGCATGAGGCTGAATCTTTTCCTTCTCCAGTTTGGTGGCGACGAGCTTATCAATCTGGGCTGCTTTAGCCTGAATATCCTCCAGAGTGACCGCGTGTACGCTGGTCAGAGCAGTATAGGCAAAGAGGGTAACAAGGAGTGATTTCATAGGGGCATCGGGGGGTGTGCTCCCTCTGTAACGCCACAATGAATTCACTCTTTCAGCGTCACTTTAGAAAAAGGTGACTGTATTTCTCTGGCCAATCAGCTGGCAGGCGCATGGGTTTCCCCTGTGGCATCTGGACGAGTGCCAGGGACTGGCGGCAGGTGATGAGTACCGTATCCTCACCCGCTCGGCGCACTTCGAAGGCGACCCAAAAGCGTACTCTTTCCACCCGCTCCAAGCGACCACTGATGACAAGCTCGTCCCCCAGCGTCGCCGGTTTGCGGTAGTCGATCTCCGTGCGGACCACGACCGGATAGACCTGCGTCTTCGACATTTCTTTCAAGTGCATCCCCAGCTTGGCCGCGAGCCGAGTACGTGCCGTTTCAATCATGCGCAGGTAAGCGATGTTATGCACGACTCCACCGATGTCAGTGTCGAAAAACATGACTTCCTCGCGGGTCTCAATGGTCGGGGTCTCTTCAGGCATAAGTCAGGTATGGCAAGCCATCACTGATCTTGCAAATGCAACATTCTCCTCGATTGGTACGCTAGGCTTGGCGAATCGTTTTTTTCGGGTCATTGCTCGTAAAGGTGAGTGTATGCGCAGAATTTTACTCTTCCAGCATTCGAAAAACTTCGACTGACATTGAAAGGTGGTGGTTGTCAGAGCCGAAAATGCGCCTTAGAATCGTCACATGTCAGCCAGAGATACCCTATTAACAGAGATCGAAACGGTGCCTGATTCGGTGCTGTGGGAGGCAGTTCATTTCATTCGTTATGCAGTGCGGCAGCAGCAGCAGGATGAATGGCAAGATTTGCTGCCTAGCCGCGAAGTGGAGCAGGAAGTCTTGGATATTCTTGATGCCGCCGTATGAATCCAAAACTGGGTGAAGTCTGGATGGTGGACATGGGCATGGTCGGCAAGATCCGCCCTGCTGTAGTGGTGCTGGATGATCTATTGACGCTGGAGCGAGCGATCATTGTGCATGTTCCGATCACCTCACAGAATCGAGGCACGGAACTGGAAGTGCCCCTGGGACACTTGCGATTTTTGACACCTGAGTCAGTGGCAAATGTGCAGGCTATCGGATCACTACCGAAAACACGTTTTGAAAGGAAACTGGGTGTGCTGCCAGCGGCTGATCTGGAAAAAGTTCGGCAGGCGATGCGGGTGGCTTTTGGTCTGTGATTATCCTATGGAACTCGACCTCACCGGCCCCCAGCGCGAAGACGCCTACATGATTTTGGCTGGCCTTGTGACGCCGCGGCCGATTGCCCTGACCACGACGGTGGATCTGGATGGGCGTGTGAATGCAGCGCCGTTTAGCTTTTTCAATCTTCTTGGAGATAGTCCACCCATTGTCGGTCTTTGCCCTGGCGACCGCGCTCCAGGAATCCCGAAAGACACGGCGTGGAATATCCGCCTGACGCATGAGTTTGTGGTGAATCTGGTGGATGAGGCTTTGGCGGAGAAGATGAATCTTTGTTCAGCCTCTTTACCGCCAGGCGAAAATGAGCTTCTTCGCGCTGGCCTCACTGCAGTCACCAGCAGCGTCGTAAAACCCCCACGCATTGCTGAGTCGCCAGTCAGTCTGGAATGCCGCAGTCACAGCATCATCGAGATCGGTGACAATCGCCTGATCATTGGCGAAGTCCTTCGTGTGCATGTGCGTGAAGGCATCCTTGACCCAGAGACATGGCTGGTAAGACCAGGCAGCTATCAGCCGATTGGCCGGATGCAATCTCCGCATTGGTATTGCCGAACGACAGATCTTTTTGAGCTGCGTCGTCCCTCTTAAATCAGTTACTCGGCCTCACCAGTGGTGGTGCGCATTTTCTGAAAAGGAACGCTTTCACAGACTGCCTGGATCATTTCCTGAAACTTGTAACCATTGCTTTTGGTTCGGCGGACAATCTCATGGATGGCTGGTTTGTCACTGTAGCCCAGGCCGCGACCAAGAGCATAGGTGAGCAGGCTTTCCGCAAGGTTGCGGGTAAAATCATCAGCCAGATCGGTGGCCAAAAGAGCACGCAGTTCGGTTAGATTCTTGAATTGCTGACCACGCACGAGCTGGCCAGAGGCGTCGATGAGGTGATTTTTTTCTTTCTCACGATAGCGGCCAACGGCGTCAAAGTTCTCAAAGGCAAACCCCATTGGGTCAAGGAAGGCGTGACATCCAGCACAGGAGCTGTTGCTGCGGTGCTCGGCAAACTGTTCGCGTAGGGTGAGATTGGATTTACGGACCTCATTTTCATCCAAAGGAGGAACACCACCAGGTGCAGGCGGTGGCGGTGTGCCGAGGATGTTTTCCAGCAAATACTTTCCA
>JAPLUM010000282.1 GCA_026397605.1 Verrucomicrobiota bacterium
ACCGGCAAAGGCAGGAATCATGCTCACGCCATCAATGGTGCGATCATTTGGCACCGCAACGCCAGTCACCTCAAGCACGGTGGCAAAGATGTCGGTGCCGATGACGGGCACGTCACTCACGGAGCCTGCTTTGATATGACCGGGCCAACGCACGATGCCGGGCACGCGGATGCCACCTTCGTAGTCATCGCGTTTGCGACCACGCAAACCACCCGTGGAGCCGCCTTTGGTGCCACCTTTGCCTTCGGGACCGTTGTCGGAAGAGAAGCAGAGCAGCGTGTTCTCGGTGAGGCCCTTGGCTTCGAGAGCATCCATCACCATGCCGAGCGCGTGATCCATCTGGGTGATGACACCCATGTGCTCGCTGTTCGGGTGCCCCGGATAGAGGCCCGAGAAGCGTGGATCAGCGGCAATCGGATAGTGAGGCTCATGCACCCAAACCGAAAGGACGAAGGGCTTTTTCGGATCGTGCAGGTCATTCAGCCAATGAATCGCCTCTGTCGCCACCAACTGGGCCGAGTAGCCTTCCGTTGGTCCCACCGGTGTGCCATTGCGCACGAAGTTGTTCGGGTTCTTGTGACTGGGACTGGCGTTGTTGTGTGTCGCCATCCAGTAGTCGTAGCCGTGATCGTTCGGCTGTGGGAACTCTGGCGTGTTGAACTGTTGTTTGGAGTTGAGGTGCCATTTGCCAATATGGCAGGTCTCATAGCCGATCCCCTTCAGCAGCTTCGGATAAGTGATCTCGCTGCTGCGAAGGTGAGCCTCATCGTTTCCAGAGAGGTGATGCCAGACACCATTCCGAAACGGTGTGCGGCCCGTGAGGATGGCCGAGCGCGAGGGCGAGCACACGCCACAAGCCGAGTAGCATTGATTGAACTTCACGCCCTGGGCCGCAAGCTTGGTCAGGTTCGGCGTTTTGATCTCGGTATTGCCATACGGCTCGGTATCGCCCCAGCCGAGGTCGTCAGCGAGGAAGACAACGATGTTGGGCTTTGGTGAATCGGCGGCCTGTATGGTGCACAGCGATGCTAGGATGAGTGTGAGGAATAGAACTGTTGTTTTCATGGATTGGGTGAGGATATAAAAATGGGGCCTTTGGATTTCACTGATGATCGACGAGGAAGCTGACGGTTCGCTCCACGATGGCATTTCTGCTCGGCTGAATGGTGGCATCGACTTCTCGCCAGTTATGTCCGGCGTTTTTGATGATCATGATTTCGACGGGAGCACCGGTAGCCTCGGCTTCTTCCTTCATGTAGTGGGCATGTTTGACGGGGATGGTGGTGTCCTTGTCGCCCTGAATCATGAGCAGTGGAGGGCCGCTTTTCTTGAGATACTGAATGGGACTCATCTCGCGATAGAGCGTGAGTTTGTTCTTCGCATCAGTGTCCGGCTTCAGAATGCGAGGGCCGAAACGGTCTCGGAAATCGGGGCGATCATCGGCATTGAAGAGATCGCTCTTTTCGAAATCGCAGGGGCCATACCAGGACACTCCAGCGATCATTTGGTAGTTCACGGCCGCGAGCGCGGGATCACCAGGAAGACTCTCGGGTGACGATAGCAAAAGCATCTGCGCCAGATGGCCTCCCGCTGAGTCGCCATGAACCAAGCAGCGCATGGGGTCCAGCCCGAGACTCTCGCTGTTCTTCGCGAGGTAGCGCACAGCGTCTTTGGCATCGATCACGCAGTCCCGCATAGCCACAGTGCCATCCTTTTGATACAGTCGATAGTTGACTGCCGCGACGGCGAAACCTTTGCTGAGCAAGGTCATGTAAAGCTCACTGAAGCCACCCGAGGCGATGCCCTGCTTGCTCCCAGTGGCCCAACCTCCGCCGTGGGTGTAGATGACCACAGGCAGCTTTGTGGACTGTTTCGTCGTGGGGTAATATAGATCAAGATACAAGTCCTCTTCCGGTGCCTTCTTGTAGAGCACGTTGAGCTTCTGTTCGCCCTCCGTTGGCAGATAGGAGATAGGAGCCTTCGTGAGTTCTTCCAAAGAAATCGCGTCATCGTGATCCATGTCCAAGCGGCTAAGCGCTTGCCATCTACGATCACTTTCGCTCTCCTGAATCAGTCCGTCATGATTTGTGTCACTATTGGCCAATTGGCGCTTGGCATAGACCTTGGCATAAGCTCCAGCAGAAAGATCGTCGGCGCGAATGACAGTGCCAGCGCAGACGAGAAGGATGAGAGTAAGTCGGGTGGTCATTGGTTTCATGAAGATGCTTCAAGCTACTGTTTGCGCGCGGTGCCGGGTTTCTTGAGCAGATCGGGTTCGCCTTTGTCGCCGCCGAGTTGGATCATGGTAGGATAGAGGGCGTCCCACCAGTGGTCGTAGGCAGTTGCTAGTTTGGTGGCCAGTTCAGGCTTTTCGGCGGCGAGGTCCTTTTGGCAATTCATGTCGCTCTTGAGATCAAACAAGGACCAGTGATCTCGCGGGGTGACGCCCCAATGGAACTGGGCGTTCGTCTTGGTGTAGGTGGCGGCGTTGCTGCCTTTTTCCACGCCTCGCAGCGTGGTGCATTGACTGGAATATAAAAGGCAGGCTGGATCCTCACAGGGATGGCTGCGCAAGAACAGGTAGTCGCCGGTTTGCACGGAGGCCATGGCGTATTTGTGCGAAGCGGCCAGACCACTGGGCCAACGGGCGACGTGATGGAACAACAAACGATCATCATGCCATGACTGCGGCTCGGTCGATTCCAGCAACGGGCGGAGGCTGAAGCCATCGAGTTGGCCCCCGAGCGCGGCAGGCAAGGTGACGCCAGCGAGATCGCACAGCGTGGGCAGCACATCGAGGTGGGCGGTGAGATTCTGCACCGCATGCGGCTGCCACTTCCCTGCCCATTTCCAAAACGACATGGCGCGTGATCCTCCCTGCCAGATGGTGCATTTGCTGCCTCTCATGCCGGCATTAAAAACATCCAGGCCGTGCGTCTCCCCGTTGTCGTTCATAAAGATGAGGATCGTGTTGTCCTCCAGCTTCTGTTCGTGCAGATGCTTCGTCAGTCGGCCGAGGTTGTAGTCGAGATTGGCGACCATGCCGAGGAACTTGGCTTCGTCGTCGTCCACCTTTCCACGGAACGGAGCGATGAACTCCTCCGGCGCATCCAGCGGTGCGTGCGGCGAGTAAGTGGCGAGGTAGCAAAAGAAGGGCCCACCTTTACTCTCGTCGATGAAAGTCATCGCTTCATCAAAGAAGATGTCCTCGCGATAGCCCTGCCGTTTCTCGAGCTTCTTATTGCGGATGAGCCGAGGATTGAAGTGCTCGTTCGGCCCGCCGCTGTTGGTGCAGCACCAATCAAAGCCGCGCTTGTCCGGCCCATACTCGCCTTGATTGCCCAGATGCCATTTGCCGATGAACCCATTGCGATAGCCCGCCGCTTTCAGCAGTTGTGGCAAGATGACCGCGTCTTTGTTCAGGCGCTCGCGTGGCTCCGTCGTGTGAGTGACGCCATTTTTGAACTCATGCATGCCTGTCATCAGCGCCGCACGAGTCGGCGAGCACGACGGACTGACGTAGAACTTCTCAAAGCGCACACTGGCGTCATGCAACGCATCGATGTTCGGCGTCTTGAGCAGCGGATGCCCATGACGACCGACATCGCCATAGCCCTGATCATCGGTGAGGATGAAGATGATGTTGGGCTTTGTTTTCTCTGCCGCTGCGTGAAGCACAGTCGAGAGAGCTAATAGCAAAGAGGCGATTCTGAGGACGTTTCTCATTGGGGTCGTTCGATGGGCTCGGTTTGGGTCATTTGGCAGCGAGACAGACGACGGAGCCGTCGGCCAGCCTGCGGCTGTCTCGCTGCGCTCGGCTCCCTTGTCTTTCCTCATGGTTACTGCGCAACCTCCACTGATAGTTCTTGAAAGGCGGTGTTCTCGGATTGCTTCGAGATCGGGCTGACTTGCCAGATGATCCATTGGAAGGTGCCGAGGGGTTTGCCATCGGGTGAGCGGCGGGAGAGTGCGGTGAAGGTTTGCAAGCTTTGGCCGTCAGTGCTGAGCGTGCCTAGATTGGTGAAGGCTGTGCCGGTGACGTCCCAGCCTGGGTCAGAGGTGGCGTTGCTGCCGTAGAGGGTGATGGACTGCGCACCGCGCTTGCCGCTCTGGTGATGGGACCAGCTGGTGATAGCAGTGACGGGCTGTGCTTTGCCGAGGTCGATCTTGTAGGCTCGGTGAGGGTGGCGATGGGGTCGTTGTTGGTTTTCTTGTTGGCGGTGACGATTCCTGCTGGCTTGGTCGGCAGCATGAGTCTCTTGAGGCCTTCGGGTGATCCAGCTGTTTCGAAGATGAAACCTTCGCCTGTCTTCATGATGGCTGACTCGGTCGTGGCGGCGGTTGGCGCGGGCTTGCTTGGCTTGGATGTTTTGCGTGCCTCGGCCTCGGCCACAACCAAGACGCCTTTCATGATGCGCCAGTGGCCGGGGAAGGTGCAGATGTAGGGATACTCGCCGGGCTGTTTTGGGGCTTCAAAGATGAGTTCTTCTTTGGCGTTGGGGCCGAGCAGTTTGGATGCTTGCAGGATCTTGTTCGACGTTGGCAGAAAGCCTTTGGCCATGGCATCGGCCTGGGCTGCGAATTGATCTGCCAAGGCTCCCACTTCATTCACGCTACCAGGAGTGAGCAGTACCCAGTTGTGCATCATGATGTCGGGGTTGGAGAAAACGAGGCGGACTTTGCTGCCAGGCGTCACGCGGAGTTGCGTCGGGGCAAACTGAAGGCCGGCAGCGGCTTGGACTTGGATCACATTGCCACGCTCAGCGACGAGCTTTTCATGCTGGGAAGCAAGCGCACGCAGGGTGGCCTCATCGCTCACATACTTGGCTCCGCTGAGAGCTTGGCCAACGGGATCATAAAGGAACACGGGCGGACCACTGCCTTTGGTCTTTCCTTTGCCTTTGCTAAGTTCAATCTCAATGACGTTGAGCCCGGGCGTGAGTTCGACGTTCACCTGTTGGTCGCCACTCCAAAGAGAATCTTGAGCGAACACCATGGAATCATTGAGTCGGATTTCGAGGTTCTTGTGACTGATCGCGATGATGGCTGGCTGTGCTTTGTCTGATTGGATGAAGGTGCGAAAATGGCCTGCACCTCTCAGATTGCCGGTGATGACTTCCGTTTCGGGTGTGGCTCTGATTTCTTCATCCAGCGAGAGCCAATGAGTCAGCTGTGACTCAGGCGCGACTTCGAGCACGGGCACACTGCGGCCTTTGGCGGGTTTGATGCCGAGATCAAGATAGGCGAGCGACTTCTTCACGGTGTCGTCGGTGGCGGTGATGTTGGCGAGGATGGTCTCGATGCCGGGATGCGTGGGGCGTAAATGAGCGATGGCTCCGACGACTTCGACTTGGACTCGTGGGTGTGGATCGTTGACCAGGGTGGCGAGCAGTTCTTTCGCATTTGGAAGTCGATCCGCTTGGATGCGAATGACGTGCACGGCGGCGCTGCGATAGTGTTCCGACTTCGACTTGATGAGGTGATAAACGAGCGCGGGGCGTGTCTCGCCGAGGCCTTCACAGACAAAGATGGCCTCAAGCGCGGCTTGCTCATAGTTTGCATCGTTCTTATCAAAAGCAGCGATCCATTGATCGACGGCTTGCAGGCCTTTGGCTCCGCTTTTGCGCAGCTCGATGCGGGCATGATGTCGCACCAAATCCTGCGGGTGAGTCAGCAGAGCGCAGAGGGACTGCACGGTGGCTCCTTCGATTTTGGGCCAGTCTTTGTTGAGCGGTTTGGCGGTATTCACGACGCGCCAGATGCGACCGAAATAATGATTCCAATTCGGATCGCGCATGGCGTGCTGCGCATGGCCAATGATGCGGCTGCAGAAGTCGGAGACGTAGAGCGCACCATCCATGCCGAACTCGACATCGGCGGGGCGGAAGGCGGCGTTGGGCGACTCGAGAATGGTCAATGAATCGGCGAGTTTCACCATGCCGGCATCGCGATTGAGTTTTGACAACGTGACCGCATAACGCCCGAGCAGTGACGCCGAGACGCAGCCGTTTTGATACTCGTCGGGAAAGTTCGGGCTGGAGATCATGGCGTTGCCCGAGCCTTTGCCATAGCTGGTGATGCGAGCGTAGGCATAGGGGTGATAGGCTCCGAGCGGGGTCCAAGTGAGCGACGAGCCGTCATACACATCGCCGTCGCCATAGATCTGGAAAACGCCGCCCCAGCGGTCGAAGGTGACGTTCCAGGGGTTCGGCGTGGTGTGCTGCCATTCGGTGATGATCTTGCCCGTGTGCACATCGAGTCGGTAGGTGGTGGCATCCATGCCGCGATGCACGCCGAAAGGTGTCTCCAACTGCGAGCGATGAAACACGCCATCGCTGAAGATCACCGCGCCCATGGGATCGGACGCGATCATGCCGCCGTGATGCGAGTCGGTGACGTCGATGCCACGAAGCAGTTCGCGCCTCGTGTCGGCGCGGTCATCGCCATCGGTGTCCTGCATGAGCCAAAGCCGTGGCTGCTCCGAGATGATGACGCCGTCGTGATGAAAGGCGATGCCATCGAGCGCATCGAGTCCCTCCGCGAACGGTGTGAGTTTGTCGGCTTTTCCGTCGTGATCGGTGTCTTCGAGAATGATGATCTTGTCCGGTGGCGTGAGGCCAGGGACTGTGTGGGGAAAGGAAGGCATGGTGACCACCCAAAGTCGGCCACGAGAATCGAAAGCGATCTGCACGGGGTTGCGCATCTCGGGGAATTGCTCCTCGGAAGCGAACACACTGACTTCATATCCAGGAGCTGTTTTGAACTCAGCCATCGCCTCGGCTACGGGTTTCAGATTGCCTGTTTTCGGCCCGTCATCGCGGCCTTGGCGCTCGGGCAATGGTGGGAGCGAAGGCTTGGCGATGCTGGCAAAGGTGAGCTTTGGATCGGCGGCAAGCTGATGCACCACAGCGTCGGTCAGCCGGATCATCTCGTGGTAGCGCGGCATCTCCTCGGCGTATTCATCGGGCCGAGCACGCACGCCGAAATAGACAACACCATTCTTCGGACGCACGACTTCGGCGACACGATAATGCTTCGCCGCAGCCGCCAACGCGACCTCATGCAGATGCGCTGGATCAACAGTGCTAACATCGGATGCGCTCAGTCCGCGAGCGATGGCCAAACTCTCGGCGATGGCTTTGGCCACAAGGCTGTTGCCCTCAGCATTGAGATGAATGCCGGTGTCATTG
>JAPLUM010000482.1 GCA_026397605.1 Verrucomicrobiota bacterium
CCGCCAATCCCGAAATCGTCGCTCGTCTCAAACAAGAACTCCTCACCCGCGACGCCGAGATCCAGGCCAACAAACGCCCGGCTGGCAAACATGCTGAAGCGGCGAAGTAGTCACCTGATCACGCTGGTCTCACGGCTTGAAAGTCATGTCCTGGCAGTAGTCGCGGCTGCACATCGATGGCGATGATGCACTCATCCGGCGCACGGATGAAGTTGCGATCATGCGTGTCGGCCAGTTGCACGCCGTCCGCACGTTCCCAAAGCATGAGCGAGTCATTGTGGGTGAAGCCCAGTCCGCCGAGATAGGTCTCGATTTCTTCTTGGGTCGGAATGAAACGAACAGGGTGCGCTTGAATGTAACTTTGGGAGGTGACGAGGCTCAAGCCACCGCTTCTCGACCAGACTCCTTCAAAGGTCACATCATCGCCAAAGACGATGTTGCTGAGACGCAGACGGCGTAAATAGCCAGCGGGTGTGTAATAGCCGAACTGCCCGAAACCCGATTCACCGGGGAAGGTGGACTTCCAAATCCGCCTTGCACTCGGCGCATGAAAGACCTCGTGTTCCCTGCCCGACTTGCCACAAGCCCGAGGAGGAAGATGTTTTTCTTTTAGAGAACAGCCGCGACTTTGCGCAAATTTCTGGAGCGCTGAGAACTGAGCTTGGACTCGCTCTTCCCAGTCTGTAACCGAATCCCGTGGCTGACCCACATTTGCCACTCGAAGGCCTGTTCGAGTAGTTTGACGTCCCGCGCTGATAGCGGCGCTTTCTGCTTCTGCAAGATCCATATCCTCTGTGCATCCTCCAGGCTGATGGGTTGGGGTTCGTCTGTGTTCATGTTTCCATTTTGCCTTTCAATTGAGCCCTGATCAATCATAAATTTTCACGTCAGGGCGTGACGCTGCTGGGGCTGGAGTAGCCTTGAGGACCACTGCACTGCCAAATCCGACACAATCTTTGCTGAGATTTAGCTGAAAGGACTGCGTTTCACAGAGCAAACCATGAAACGTCTCATCTCTGTTTTTCTCTGCGTCCTCTGTGCTTTCACTCAGGCTGCTGACAAACCCAACATCATTCTTTTTTACACGGATGATCACGGTCATGCTGATCTGGGAATCTACGGCGCGGTGAAGGATATCAGGACACCAAATCTAGACGAATTGGCCCGCAGTGGCGTGCTGGCGACGAATGGCTACAGCACAGCACCGCTATGTGTGCCGTCTCGTGGGGGCTTGATGACAGGTAAATTTCAAGGTCGCTTTGATCTCGATAACAACAATTCCAAGCTGGATGGCTTCAACAAGGAGATCACCATCGCCACCCGATTGCAGAACGAGGGCTATGCCACGGCGCAGTTTGGTAAGTGGCACTTGGGACCACCCAATACAATCACCCAGCATGGATTCAAGCATGTGTTTTCACAGCATTCGCAGGCGCAGTTCGCTGCAAACATCACTCTTGATGGCAAAGACCGCCCCATGAGTGATCTACCACCGACCGAGTATCACCTCGACGGATGCTCGAAGGCGGCTGCGTCGATCATTGAGCGTTACAAAGACCAGCCCTTCTTCCTTTACGTTGCCTATCGCGCCCCGCACACACCTTTAGATGCACCCGCAAAATACATGGACCGTTTTCCAGGTGAGATGCCCGAGCGTCGCCGCGCGGCGTTAGCCATGCTCAGCGCCGTGGATGACGGCGTCGGTCTCATCACCAGCACCTTGAAGAAGCACAACCTCACCGAGAAGACGCTCATCTTCTTCATCGGCGACAATGGCGCTCCCTTAAAGATCCACAAAGTCGATTCACCTCTCAAGGGCGATCCTGGAGGCTGGGACGGTAGTCTCAACACACCGCTCAATGGCGAAAAAGGCATGCTTTCTGAAGGCGGTATTTCCACGCCTTACGTCATCGCTTGGCCTGGCAAGATCCCCGCTGGGCAGGTTTATGAGCATCCTGTCACGGCGCTTGATTTCGCAGCGACGGCACTAGCAGCAGCACACAGTAGCCATCTCGCTCCGCGAGATGAGCCAGACGCTTCGTCCGCTCGGAAAACCTTCGATTCATCCAAAATATCACCTGCCAGCGAAAGCACTCAGCTCATCTCGCGGAGCGAGATGGATACTTTAGACGGCGTTAACCTGATCCCTTACCTCACCGGTGAAAACAAAGCCGCGCCTCACGAAGCTCTCTACTGGCGCTGGATGGCTCAGAGCGCGATCCGCGAAGGAAGCTGGAAACTCCTCCGTGGTGGCGAGCGCGAATACCTTTACGACCTGAGCACGGATCGTGAGGAGAAGAATAATCTCGCAGCAAAGCATCCTGAGGTCGCCACGCGACTCCGCGCCAAGCTTAAATCTTGGGCCGATACACTGAATCCCCCTGGCATGGCCCTCGGCCCTATGGCTTCGACTTGGAACGACTAC
>JAPLUM010000619.1 GCA_026397605.1 Verrucomicrobiota bacterium
CAGCTCAGGCGTCGCTGAAAAGACATCCATCGTCACATGCAGACCCAGCCCCAAGCCGCTCAGCACCTGAAAACAGCGCCGCATCTCCGTGCGATAGCGCTGGATACGATGCCGCACCTCAGGCTCGATCCACTCATGATCAGCAAGGTGCGTCACATCGTCGATAGACGCCGCATTGAACCCCCAAGCCACCGCCTGTCGGCCCAGCACATTCAGCTCGCTACACACCGTCTCCCACCAAGCCTCCCCCTGCCGCCCCGCATGATCCCAGGGAATCTTCGACCAATTGATCACCCGCCGATCATAGCCGCGAAAAAACGGCCCGATGGTGTCGATGAGGTAGAGTTCAGTCATGGGCTTGATTGGGATAACTTCCGTCACGCAGAAGAAGCCTCAAGCCATCACTTCGTGCCCTTGCGCAGCGTGCGCTCGATGTCGCTGATCAGTTTAGCGACACTGTCGTTCGCTTTGAGTTCGTTCGACCTCTTCAGCAATGGTAACGCATCCGCCAGCTTATTTGCCGTGATGTGAATTGTGGCTAAACGCAGACTCGCCGCGGATTCATAATCCTTTAGCTTTACCGCACGCTCGAAGTAGCCGACCGCCTTTGGCGTGTCTTTATTGTCAGCGTAATGCTGTCCCAGCAGCATCAGCGCGGCACCATCCAGCGGATTCAGTTCCACCACACGTTGCAGCATCGGGATGGCATCCCCCGCTTTACCCGCACTCACAGCGAGACGCGCCTCCAGTTTGAGCAGCCGCGCCTCATCTTCTTTACCCAACTTCCCTGCCCCAGACTCGCGGGCCTGCTTGATTAAAGACGTAGCCTCAAACAATGCGCCCTGCATGGAAAGATTCTCAGCCTGTGAAATCACTTTGGAAGGCTCAAAACCACCAGCATCGATAGCACGTTTGTAGGCGCTTAAGGCCAGCGCAGAGTCTTTGCTAACCAAATAAATATCTCCCAGACGCTGCAAGTCCTCAGGCTTGGCCACACCGCTGCGGGAAAGGATCTCCAGATTTTCAGCCGCCTTCAAATTGTCTTTCATGGCCAGATAGGCCTCACTTTGCAGACTGATGAATTCCGTGCGATCAGGGTTCTCACGGACGATCTCTTCACACAAAGCCGCAGCCTCAGCCGCCTTAGCCTGCTTCAGCACACAACGCACTAAACCTAGCTTCCAGTCCAATACGTCAGGCTGAAACATCAGCGCCATGCGATAGGCGCTTTCTGCACTTGCCGCACGATCCAAGGAAAGCAGCGCGAAACCATACAAGCCATAACTTGGCCCATCCTGAGCGCCCAGGCCAATGGCACGACTCAGATGCGTCACCGCGCTGCGCCACTTTTGCTGGCGCACGTTTACCATGCCCAGGCCACGCCAGGCACGGCGGAAGGAGGGAAATTTATCGACCGCACGCTGAAACAAATCGGCCGCTGGCTCATACTGACCATTCTCCAGGTAGAGATTACCGAGCGTCAGATCAAAGATGGCATTGGTATCCTTGGTGATCAGCTTCACCAAAGCTTTGGCCGCATCCATCGGCTTGCTCATCATGGGCAGGAGCTGATTTAAAAGCTCTTTATCCTTCTCATTGAGTGGTGGCTCGACATCAGGAAAGACGCTGTAAGTGCCGAGGAAAAATTTGGCAAAGTTAGGATCTTTCCAGAGCTCCAAGGCATAAGCACCAGGGCGAGGCTTTTCAGCTTCATCCACAGGAGCCGCAGCAGGTGCAGCCGCTGGGGCGGGAGCCGGCGTTGGAGCAGGAGTCGCCGTGGCCGCTTGCAGGACAGGACTCAGAGACAGGAAACAGAGCAGGAGGGTTTTCAATCGAAACGGAAGGGGAGTTTGAGTTTGAAACTAACGGGCTTGCCATCACGGGTGCCAGGTTGGAATCTCCATTCACGGGCAGCTTCAAGGCAGAAAGAATTCACGGCAGGATCGGGGGAATCTAAGACCTCGGCCTTGCTGACTGATCCGTCTTTACCGACGATGATCAACACATCCACTTTACCTTTCACTCGTTTACGCAGATCAGAAGAAAGCTTCGGCGACACTCGATTCGTTGGCGTTGGCTTAGCGTCAAGCTGACCACTGGAAAGCATGTCCCCACCACCGAGTCCACCACCGCCTGAGCCAGTGCCACCGATCATACCGCCACTTCCAAATCCGACGCCACCGCCAAAGCCGCCATCACCACCTGCACCGCCAAGTGCAGAGCCGAGATCACTGAGACTCATGTTAGAAAGTGCAGGCGCCGCTGCAGCGGCCGTATCTACTTGGGCCAGCTCTTTAAAGTCCGGCATGTCTTGTTTGATGTCTTCGACCGGTTGCTCCAGCTTTTCCTTGGGCTCTTCTTCCTTTTTTTCTTCTTCTTTGGCAATCTCGACGTCCTGAAGCACGTCCACCTTAGGTCCAGCCTCCTCACCTTTGGGAATCAAAAAACCGCCAAACAAAAACACGAAGGCGTGCAGAAAAAGGGCAGCGAGGAATCCGAGGAAGACCTTTTTCATACTTCAAAAACCTGATTATTTACGCTCGGTGGAGAGCGCCACTTTGGTGATGCCTATACGCTTCACTTCATCAATGACGGCGACGACGTTTGAGTACTCAGCTTTGCCATCCGCATTTACCACGACCTGCGGGTCTTTGTTGGCGGCCTTAAAGTTCTGTAAACGAATGGGCAACTGGGCAAAGTTGATCTTCTCTTTGTTAAAGAAGATCTCACCCTGCTGAGCAACGCTGAGCGTCAGGGTTTCATTTTTGCTTTCCTTGGGCGAGGCGGTGGAGGCAGAGGGCACATTCACGGTGATGCCCTCATTCTTCGTCATGGAAAGAGACACCATGACGAAAGTGGCCAGCTGGAAGAACACCACGTCAATCAGTGGAATAACCTCGATCTTGGCGTGTTTCTTGGCACGTTTTTTAAACTTCATGGATTAGGCAGTTACAGGGTTTTGTCCCAGCACTGAAGACGACCCGCCAGAGGCCTTCTGATTATCTTC
>JAPLUM010000624.1 GCA_026397605.1 Verrucomicrobiota bacterium
TCGACGGCGGGGTTCCACCAGCGATCAAAATGGATCACGTGGCTGGCGGCGGTGAGATTGAGGCCGGTGCCACCTGCCTTCACGCTGATGACCATGAAGGGTGGCCCGTTAGGCTGCTGGAAGGAGTCCACCAGTTCAGGACGTTTTTTCACGGAGGTGCCGCCATGCAGGATGAGGCCTTCACGGCCAAAGACGGTGGCTAGAAAACGGGCCAAGGGATCACAGGTCTCCTGAAACTGGGTGAAGATGAGGGCTTTCTCACGGCGCTCTGCCAGCTCGGCACAGATCTCAGCAAGGCGCATGAATTTACCGCTATCCTCGGGGTTCCAGGTGCCGTCACCATTCCAGTGGCTGGGATGATTGCAGATCTGTTTAAACTTCATGAGGAAGCCCAGAACGAGTCCCTGACGCTTGATGGGCTCCATCTCTTTATCAGCCAGCATCTTAGCCAATTGATCGACGAGCTTGGCGTAGATGGTGCCCTGACGTTTCGTGAGTCCGCAGAAGGCTTTGGTTTCGATCTTATCAGGCAGATCGGTGATGATGCTGCGGTCTGTTTTCATCCGCCGCAAAATGTACGGTTTCACCAAGCGGCGCAGCGGGGCGAATCCTTCATGGGATTTACCGCAACGCTTCACGGCGTCCGAGAAGGCGCTGGAGCCACCGAGCAGGCCGGGATAGAGGAAGTCGAAAAGACTCCACAAATCCCCAGGGCGATTCTCCACGGGCGTGCCGGTCAAAGCGATGCGTGTGGGTGAAACCAGACGTTTCACGGCCTTGGTGCTGGCACTGCCGGGATTCTTGATCGCCTGAGCTTCATCCAGGATCACCATGCCCCAGGGGTGCGCCTGCCAAGAGTCGGTGCGCTGGAGAAACTGGTAGGTGGTCACCATGGCATCATAACCGCGCAGGGCCTCGGCGGGATGCTTCACCACAAAGTCCAAGCCCTCGCGTGAGGTGACGGAGGGGTGGGCAATGAAGAGTTTCAGGTCTGGCGCGAACCGCCGCACCTCGGCACGCCAGTTTCCGACCAAGGAGGCGGGAACCACGAGCAAGGCTGGCGCTTGAGAAAGCTTTTGCCGATCCAACAGGAGCGCGATGACTTGGAGTGTCTTTCCCAGTCCCATGTCATCTGCCAGACATGCGCCAAGGCCCAAGCGGGTCATGAATTGCAGCCAACCGAAGCCTTTCAGCTGATAGGGACGCATGGTGGCGCAGAGGTTCTGCGGGGCTGCCACGAGGTCTGGATCACGCATCTGATTGAGCATCTCTGCCAGGTTTTTTCCTGCCACGATGTCACTCCAATCATGGACTGTTTCCGCGCTGTCATCAGCCGCAGCTGACTGCCGATCATTCCAGCCTGCCAGTAGTCTCATGCCATCCAGAAAGCCCAGGCCAGCTTCACCTGCGGCGTGCTGCACCTTTTGCCAATGAGCCATGACCTGCTGAAGCTGGGCACTATCCACCTCGACCCATTTCCCCCGCAGGGAGACTAGGCCGGTGTCTGCACTCATGAGCTTTTCCCACTCCTCAGCAGTCAGCGGCACGCCATCCAGACTCTGCTCCATTTTAAAGCTGAGCAGTGCGCCCGCATGAAGAGAGGTTTTCTTTGGCGCATCAATCGTGACCGACACCGCAGGGCGCGATCCTTTACCGCTGCGCCACCAGTCCGGCAGCTTCATGACGATGCCACTTTCCTGAAAAACGGCGGTATCACGCAGCACTCGGTAGGCCTCCTGGGGTGACATGGCCATGGGGGTGAAGAGCCGCTTCGACTCAAGCCACTCCCGCAGGAGCTTGGACTTGTCGGCGGCGGTGCGCACGGGCGCTAACAGGGCAGTGATGGCTGTTTGATCTTTTTGTCCAGCATACATCTGCAGAGCCCGCGCCAGAGGGAGGTGCTGGGGCTGACCGCCTGCGCCGAGCTTCTCCGTGAAGGTGGCTAAAAAAGCAAAGGGGCGCTGTGTGTCCGTCTTATTCTCCGCCAGATGAAAGGTGACCCGCCCGACCACATGCCAGGCCGGACATTCCTCACGCAACCAGTCTTCTAAGCCATGGCTGGTAAGCGGCGCGAGGTGATCCGCCAGCTCACGCCACCAGAGCCCGAGCACCTCAGCACTGAGATACTCCACCCCAGCAAAAGGCGGTGCTGTCGCGATGAAAGTGTCACGCTCCTCCGATGACGGAACCAGCGTCTGGAGAGAATCTTTCGTCTGGCAAAGGCGCGCAAAATACTGCTGGGCAAACTCACGTAACCAGCGCCAGGGCGGCTCCATCTCCACAGCCAGCAGCTGC
>JAPLUM010000809.1 GCA_026397605.1 Verrucomicrobiota bacterium
CCGGCCCCTACGTCGAAGCCTTCAAATCCAAAGGTTACGAAGTCCTTTATCTCTACGACAACATCGACGAATACGTGGTCAGCAGCCTGCGCGAGTTTGACAGCAAGCCACTGCAAGCCGTGAACTCCAATGAGGTCGATCTGGGCGACATCGCCAATGAAGGAGACTCACTCAGCGAGGCCGACACTACCACTCTCTGTGATTGGCTGAAGACCAGCCTAGCTGAAGGCGTGGAAGAAGTCCGCAGTGGCAAACGCCTCGTCAATAGTCCCGCTTTGGCCATCACCCCAGATGGCGAGATGACTCCGCAGATGCGTCAGATGATGAAGGCCCTGAAGCCCGATGAAGTGGACGCCCCAAAGGTGATCCTTGAGATCAACCCACGTCACGAAATCGTCCGCAAGCTCTCCGCCCTCAGCCAGAGCAATGCTGAAGGCGCTCAACTCATCGCCGAGCAAATCCTCGACAACGCCCTGCTCAGCGCAGGCCTGCTCGACGATCCTCAGCGCATCGTTGCACGCACCGAGAAGATCATGGCTCAATTGCTGAGCAAAGCCTGAAATCCTAAGTTGGGAATGATCGGCGATGAAGGGTGTTGAAAGCACCCCAAATTTCATCGCTGATCTTCCCGACTGGCTTGGTGGTGTCGAAGGCCGAGTGATACCCGCGTCTTGGAAGAGGTCGAGAAATAAGTGCAGGCTTGCAACCCAGTTGGATTATTAAGCCAGTCCGAACAGGAGCAGGCCTCGGGGTGCGCCTTGAAT
This sequence comes from Verrucomicrobiota bacterium, assembly GCA_026397605.1. GTDB lineage: Bacteria > Verrucomicrobiota > Verrucomicrobiia > Verrucomicrobiales > Verrucomicrobiaceae > Prosthecobacter. The sequence continues at coordinate 765 of JAPLUM010000809.1, forward strand.
AGAATATCCAATATCCAACAAGAAATGTCCAATTTCCAAGGCTCTGAATTCAGACTTCAACATTCCTTGTTGGATATTGGATATTCATACCGCCCGTAAACCGCCAAAATTCCCGCCAACCATTCCGACCTCAACGACGGCCCTGCACTTCAGACATTTCGGCTTGTCTATCGTCCTCGTTTCCGCTGGGATAGCCTCATGAATGAACCCGAAAAACCAAAGAAAGGATGGGGCCGTTTGCAGTGGGGGACGGTGATTGTGGTACTCTTAATGATGTCCTCGTTAGCGGTGCCTCTGGGTAACATGTTACTATTGGCTGCCTATCAGGGGCGCCAAGCTCATAGCGGACGAAAGATCATCCTTAGCCTAAAGGTCTTTGCTCAGGACTGGAAGGGGCGTTATCCAGACTCATTTATAGATCAAGCAACCACTGCGAATGAAGTTTTCAGAAGGTTGATTCAAGAGGAAATATTGGCAGATGATTCTATTTTTGGTGGAGAAATCAGCCCTTACTATGCGGATCGCAAGATTGGTTCGGCTCCTGATTATGCTGAAGCGGTCAAGCCTGGTGAGAACCATTGGATGATGCTGGGGGGACAAAGTTTGCATCATCCACCAGATCACCCGTTGATTTACGAAAACGCTTTGGACTCGACGTGGCCGCCGCACTGGAAACCACACTCCAAAGGAACAATGGTACGCGGTCGAACGTGGAGCGCCGGAAAGGTCTTGATAGGCCTAAACGATGGGAGTGTTGTGATTGCTAAGACACGCGATCCAGCTGACACCTTTCAACTGCCTGCGGCAATGCAAGTGGATCAAAACGGCAAGCCTTGGGATGACATCAAAGTCCTCGACATCGAAGAGAAGAATTGAGCTGCCAGGAAGCCGCATTTGATCCGTAGCCGTGGAATTTAGTGTCCACGGACCGTATTTCAGACTTGCCTACGACCCCAGCTTGATAATTTGATTCCATTGTGATGACGGTCTCGGTTCCAGTTCTGAGGGGCTTACACACTGCTGAGCAGCAGTGGCAGGCGACGTTGCCTCCTAGGCTAAGCACTCAAAGCGCCCGCGCGGTTCAGAAGCCTTCTAATGGTAAGTTTGTGCCTTCCAGCTCTTTATCGGTGCCGTTCAGACAAGCCCCCCGATCCTCAGGGGGAAGCACTGGCTCACGCGGACGCTGCGCTGGCTCGCACATGCAAGCCCCCCGATTGTCAGGGGGGAGCGCTGGCTCACGTGGACGCTGCACTGGCTCGCTCATGCAAGCCCCCCGATTGTTAGGGGGAAGCGCTGGCTCATGCGGACGCTGCACTGGCCCGCTCATGCAAGCCCCCCGACGGTCAGGGGGGAGCACTGGCTCACGCGGACGCTGCACTGGTTCGCTCAGACAAGCCCCCCGACGATCGTGGGGCGGTGCTGGCTTGCTCCGCCCGTCCCCCTGCTGGCAAGGGGGGAGCGCTCAGACACTCCCTTCGCCTGCGAAGAGAGTCGCTTTGAACGCTCTCACCTGCACTGACCCAGTTGGCTGGCTTCGACTTCCCCCATTCCTATGACGCGCCAAGATTACTACCCCGTGGGCATTCCAGAGCAGGTGCTGTGGCTCCAGCACTTCGCCAATACCCTGCTAGAATACCTGCATGTGCTGAACATCCCCGAAGCGCGCCTGCGGGATGGGGTGGCGGATGCCCGATGGCTAGTCTATGTGGTAGGCGCGTGGCGCACGGAGTTACGCAGCATCGCCCCGGCAGGCACGTCTGCCATCGAGCATGCGCAAACGGGTAAAGGCAATGACCCCATGCAACTGCCCGAATACCATCTGCCGCCACTGCCGGCGGGTGTGGTGCCGCGCGCGCCGGGTGCCTTAAAACGACTCTTTAAGCTCGTCCACACGATCAAACATGTCGCCGGTTATGACGATGGAGTCGGCCAGATGCTGGGCATCCTGCCTCGGCATGACAGCAGGGTGTTCTCCTGCCCGACCTTTAAGATCAAGGTGCTGTCAGGCACGCCTAACCAGAAGGTGGCCATACGCTCCTCCAAGCATGGCCATTACGCCGCCTTCATCCAGTCCCGTCGTGGCGGCGGTGACTGGGAGGATCTGGGTATCGTCTCCAAGAACCTTTACGAAGATCTGCGCCCCCTGCGTGTGCCCGGTCAGCCTGAACTGCGCGAGTACCGCCTGCGCTTCTGGGATAACGGCACCCCTACTGGCGACTGGACGGCTATAGCTACGGTCACAGTAGGTGTTTAATGAGCCAGAAAAACCAAAGAAAGGCTGGGGCTGGTTGCAGTGGGGCGTGGAATTTGATGGCCGACTGTTGCGCTAGTCTAAACCTGTGACATGAGTAAATCGCAATGATCGACACGTCCCAAAAGGCTGAACAAGTTCGTATTCGCGCCCTGCGTGCGATGAGTCCGTCGAAACGTCTTTCCATGGCTTTAGGATGGAGCCAGTCCGGCAGAGAGATCAGCAACGCTGGATTACGGCGGCAATTCCCGGCCTGCACTGCCAGCCAGCTCCATCGCCTGATGGCCATACGGATATTGGGAGATGAATTGGCAACGAAGGCATACGGGCCTCTTCCTATTCATGGATGACACCTTTAGAGCCGCGTGGCTCTAAAATTCCAGTTCGTTACTTCTCACAAAATCTCCTGACGCGAAGGATAAAGACCACTTCGTCCTCCACTTCAGCGCCAAAGGCGAGAACCATATCAGCCTGGGCCAACGGCCCAGGAAAACCAAGCCACCCAGAACTATCAGGTGAAGGGCTGAAAGCACGTCCCATGCTCACTGAGTCTCGTCAGCGTCGAGCATGTTATCAGAAATCAGAACCGGCCTCCTCGTTTCGCTGCCCCTTTGCGGCCTCATCTCTAAGGGTAGTATGGAGAGGAGCGGTGAGCATGGGGCGAGCTTTCAGCCCTCTGCCAGGGGCTGCCGTTGGTGGCTGTGCTCCTGGGCCGTTGGCCCAGGCTGGAATAAGCCGCACCGTTGGCGCTCAGGACAGTCTAGCTTCGTTACTTGCTTTCACAAAACCTTATGGTGCTGAGAATACATCGTCAGATGGCCATACGGATATTGGAAGATGACTTGGCAACGAAGGCTTACGGGCCGCTCATAGCCATGCTGGCGCAGATCTGAAGCCACTTTCGACTTGGCTTTAGTCCTCCTATCCGCTGGAATCAGCGCATGAATGAGCCAGAAAAACCAAAGAAGGGCTGGGGCTGGTTGCAGTGGGGCGTGGTGATCGTTGTTTTGTTGATCTTTGGAGTAGGGCTTCTATGGCCAGTATTTGTTCTACTAGACCAACAAGCATGTCAGACTTCAGTCACAAACCACGCCCGCCAAACGATCATTGCAATGAAGATTTGGTCGCAGGAAAACGATGGAGCTTACCCAGACTCCGCGTTTCAGGAGCGGCCAACGGCAAATCAAGTTTTTCGCAAACTGATCCAGGATGATATTGTGATGGATGAGCGGATCTTCGGTAGCAAGATGAGCTTCTTTAATGGGGATGGAAAGATAGGCGCGGCACCTGCCTTTGATCAGGCCGTGCAGGCGGGTGAAAATCACTGGATGATCACCGCTGGACTGAATACCAAGAGTCCCAGAGAAACGCCGTTCATCTTTGAAAACGCCATTAGTTCGATTTGGCCGCTGCGCTGGTTCTCAACGCATCAGGGAGAGCGAATTCGAGGCCGTGTCTGGAGGAACGGCAAGATCATTGTCGGTTTTCATGACAATAGCGTGAGCGTCGTCGATCTTGAAAAACAGGGCGATGTCATGGTCCTACCGGATAAGATGATGATTCCAAAAGGCAAGACACCGCTGCCGCCGCTCAAGATCTTGGATATCGAATAATTTGCTAACCATTCTCTATCCCGCCTCATTATCTTTCGGCTTGGCTCAGGCCCGGTTTTCTGCTGGACTCAGGGTATGAATGAGCCAGAAAAACCAAAGAAAGGCTGGGGATGGTTGCAGTGGGGCGTGGTGATCGTAGTTTTGTTGATCTTTGGAGTAGGGCTTCTATGGCCTATC